>NZ_KV837056.1:0-500 GCF_001838465.1 Staphylococcus sp. HMSC061G12 | reverse complement strand
ATTATACTATAAATTCAACTTTGCAACAGAACCGTCTTAAATTATGTTCCTGAAAAATGGATATTAGGATTATTAGGGTTAATACCGATTTATTTAGGAATTAAAGTGGCTATTTATGGTGATAGTGACGGAGAAGAGAGAGCTAAAAAAGAATTGAATGAAAAAGGATTGTCTAAACTAGTTGGTACGATTGCAATTATTACCATAGCAAGTTGTGGTGCTGATAATATTGGTTTATTTGTTCCGTATTTTGTGACATTAAGTGTTACTAATTTATTAATTACTCTGTTTGTCTTTTTAATTTTAATTTTCTTCTTGGTATTTACTGCACAAAAATTATCTAATATTCCAGGAGTTGGAGAAATTGTTGAGAAATTTAGTCGTTGGATTATGGCTGTTATTTATATAGCTTTAGGTTTATTTATTATTATTGAAAATGATACTATTCAAACAATTTTAGGATTTATATTTTAATTTAGGGTGCGATTTTATATGAGTTA
>NZ_KV837055.1:0-74901 GCF_001838465.1 Staphylococcus sp. HMSC061G12 | reverse complement strand
TTTTTTAGTGTCTACTATAGGGGGAGCATATCAACTTAAAGTACTAGGTTTAAAAGGGATTTTTTAATGTTTAGACACAAATCCGACATGAATTGAAGTTATAACTTAGTTAATAAATAGTTAATGGTATGATATAAATCGCTCATTTATAATAAGCTTAATCATTACAAAAATAAAATGAAATGAGGGTTTATGATGAATAGTAAAACATATTTATTAGCTACTACACTTTTAGCAACAAGTATCGCTTTAGCAGGTTGTAACAATGAAAAAGATGAACAGCCAAAAGAAAAAACAGAACAGACATCACATGAACATAAACACGATCACCATAAAGTGCTGACAGGTGAATTTAAATCAGGTGAAGAGGAAGTGTCTGGTCACGTTAAAATCGAAAATCACCAAATTAAGTTAACAGATTTTAAATCTGCGAAAGGTCCAGATTTGTACGTCTATCTGACAAAGGACGGCAATATTAAAGAGGGCAAACAACTAGAAATGGTCGACTACAATAAACCAACACAAACTTTCGACATCAAAGACGCTGACTTAGATCAATATAATGAAGTGACGATTTATTGTAAGAAAGCGCACGTTATCTTCGGTGCCGCAAAAGTAAAATAGAAGGTTAAAGTGATAATTCAACGAGAAGAGAAGTGATTTCATGAAACATTATCTACGTACGATTGAACTCGTAATTTTATTTTTAATTCGTATTATAGCCGGCGGCTACATTTTAGCTCAAGGTTGGGAGAAGTTAACAGGTGGTTTTAAAATAGAACCGCTGATCCCAGTTGTGATTAAGAATGAAGATTCTCCAGTGTGGTTCAAACTCTTTTTTGAACACATCGTCGCGCACAGTGCTCCCGTCTTTAATGTAATTGTACCTTTAGGGGAAATTGCGATTGGTTTAGGGTTAATATTAGGAATTCTGTCACATATTGCAAGTTTATTTGGCGCCTTTGTTATGCTAAATTATATTTTATCAGATATGATATTTACGTATCCTGTTCAATTAGCACTCTTTATTATATTGTTAATGAATAAAAACTTATTAAAACAAATTTCATTGAGTGCTGTAATCGCATATATTAAAGAAAAAGGTGATACAAGACGTGAACACAATCTTAATCGTTGATGATGAACAAGACATGGTCGACATCTGCCAAACGT
Organism: Staphylococcus sp. HMSC061G12; assembly: GCF_001838465.1. Classification (NCBI taxonomy): domain Bacteria; kingdom Bacillati; phylum Bacillota; class Bacilli; order Caryophanales; family Staphylococcaceae; genus Staphylococcus; species Staphylococcus sp. HMSC061G12. The sequence continues at coordinate 73,728 of NZ_KV837055.1, read as the reverse complement.
ACTTCGAATATGAAGGTTATAAAGTATTAACTGCACATAATGGGGAAGATGCTTTGAACCAACTTGATCCATCAATTGATTTAATTATTTTAGACATCATGATGCCGAATGTAGATGGTTATGAAGTGATTAAGGAAATGAAACAACGACAACTGGATATTCCGTTTATTTATATGTCCGCAAAAACAAAAGAACATGACACCATTTATGCTTTGACTCTCGGCGCAGATGACTATTTAAAGAAGCCTTTCAGTCCAAGAGAACTCGTGTTACGTGCGAATAATTTGTTGAGCCGCGTTAAGCGCAGTCAGTCAGCACAAACAGCTTTAACTTTTGATACTTTAAAGTTGAATGATCAACAAAAAAGTGTGGAAATTAATGGTGCTGTGGTGAACTTGAGAATTAAAGAATTTGAATTGTTGTGGTATTTAGCAACGCATGAAAATCAAGCGATATCTAAATCGCAATTGTTAGAAGAAGTATGGGGTTATGATTATTACGAAGATGCAAGTACAGTCAATGTACATATTCATCGCATCAGAGAAAAGTTCGAACAATTTCATTTCGATGCTTACACGATTACCACAGTATGGGGTCTTGGTTATAAGTTCGAAAGGAAAGCAGACTAAATGTTTTCAATCAGAACACAAGTGATTATCGGAGTGTTATCTAGTGTATTATTGGCCTCTACCATCCTCGGTATCGCTTATAAACTGATGTTGTTCAATGGTCATACCACAGTGTTATTGACGATTAGCGCTATAGTATCGAGTTGTTTAACCTTATTCATCTGCAGTTTCTTTTTAACACCACTCGTTCAAAAGATTAAACATTTCAATGTCAGAACGAAACAATTCGCAGATGGTAATTACGAGATGGAACCTACGCAATTTACTTCACCGAGAGAAATTAAAGAACTGAGTCACTCTTTTAATAAAATGGCCCATGAGATTACCAAACAAATGGCACAAATCAAGTCAGAACAACAAGAGAAGTATGAATTGATTCAAAATTTAGCACATGATTTAAAAACACCGCTCGCTTGTATTATTTCGTATTCAGAAGCATTAAAAGATGGTGTCGTTCACTCACAAATAGATCGTCAGGAAGCCTATGACACCTTAATCAAACAATCTAATCGCCTATCTAAAATGTTTGACGAGTTAACGCATGTCGCAACATTAGATGCTCCGAATACTTATGTAGTGGAAATAATCCAAATTGATCAATTGTTATTGAATATACTCAATGGTTATGAACAACGTATGAAAATAGACAACAGACATTTAGAAGTGAAGTTTTGTGATAAGTTGGCACCTTTCAAACAATATCCGCAACCGTTAGAACGTATCATTACGAACTTAATTGATAATGCGATGAACTTCTCGCCATCAGGTAGTCCAATTTATATTTGCCTTGCTGAAAGCGATAAACATATCCAAATTTACATCAAAGATAAAGGCATCGGAATTGCGAAAGCAGATATTAAACGTATTTTTGAGCGTACTTTCAGAGTAGAAGATTCTAGAAATTACCATACAGGCGGTTCTGGTTTAGGGTTATACATCACACAAGAACTGGTGAAACAAATCGGCGGTACGATTCAAGTTGAAAGTGAACCTGAAGTAGGAACTACAATGATCGTATCTTTGCCAAAATTATAAAGCAGTAGAAAAGAAAAGCGTAGAAAGTAAAAGTAAGTATTACAGATAAAAGATAAGAACTAATCCCTAATGAATTAGAAAAGAAAAAACAGACAAGGTTGAAGATATAATCACATCTTCAACCTTGTCTGTTTAGTTTTATAAGATATTCACGCTAAATATAAAGTTAAATTAGCTTTGTTGTAATTGTTCGCGACATTTTTCGAATAAAACGTGGTTTTCTAAATGTACGTGTTGTAATGTCGCATTTTCTAACGCAGCTAAACGAGTGTACACTAAACGCCATGTACCGCAAGCTTCGATAGGTGGTTGGAAATCATTCGTAATTTCATCCATTCTACGTAACAAATTACCCGTACTGTCGTGATCTGCAGTTAAATCTTCGATAATAGCTTCTACGTTATCAACATTCTCGCCATTCGCAAATGCGATAAGTTGAGGGAAGTCTTTTTCATCTTCTTTTTGTGTATGTTCTAACATGTTGTTTTTAAATGTTGTATATAAATCTTTTAATTCTAACAAGTACTCATGACTTGGACCGTGAACTTTTGCGAGTTTAGTCACATAAGGTGTTAAGTTTTTGAACTCTTCTTTCATTGGTTCGTGGTATGCATCTTGGATGTATTGAATTAAAGAAGGGATGCTTAAATATTTAGGATTTAAGCCTTGTCCTCCGGCATTTTGTTTACTTGCTTCATCAAGTTCAGCTAATAAATCTTCTAAAACAACTCTTTTTTTATCTTTCGCAGCTTCTTCAATAGAAACTTGGCCGCCACAACAAAAATCTATACCAGAACGTTTGAAGATATCAGCAGTTTTCGGATAGTCTGTCACAACGTTCGCTACAATATCAGTTTTAGTAATCATAATATACGCTCCTTTTCGACTCATCTCTATTATAAGAAGAATAGTGATAAATAAAAACAAAAAGTGTTCTAAATTAAAAGTATTATTGTAATCTTCATAAAAACTTCAAGGAAATTCATTATAAATTTACCCGGATAGAGATTAAAGTAACTTAAAAAAGGAGTGTTAATATTAAAATAAACGTCATAAAAATTACTTTAAACACTATAAGTGTAAATGAACTTTAAATCAATCGTTTGTGACAAATTTCTGAATAATTGAAAATGATTCCCAATATCAGTAGATTAATGAAAAATATTAAGAAGGAGAGACCATACCGCTTATTAAAATATTTGTAGAACACAAAGTTTGCTTAACAATAAACATATTAAAATAAAACTAAAATCGAAGAAAACAACAATTTATGTATAAATACATTTATGACAAAATTAAGAACTAATTGAGAATGATATTTACTATCAATTGCAGTAGGCGTATTCTGAAGTTGAGAGTCGAAGTTACTGAGGAGAGAAATCGGGATGAAAAATCCATACAGTAGATTGTCGAAAGTCTTAGTAACAATATTAGTCGTCGTATTCGGTATTTTGCTAGCTGGTGGTTGGTTGATATTTAAAAATGAAGCGCCTCGTCCAACAAAAGTGGTGAACGAAAGTGGACAGACGGTCATTTCTAAATCCGAACTAATCAGTGGTCAAGCCATTTATGAAAAATATGGATTGACGGATTATGGTTCATATTTAGGAAACGGATCTTATTTAGGTCCTGATTATACTGCAGAAACATTGCATCATTATTTAAAAGGGATGCATTACTATTATGCTGAACATCTTTATGATAAACCTTTTAAACAATTAAACCAAATGCAGAAAGCAGGCATTGAAGACAAAGTTAAAAAAGAAATACGGGTGAACCGCTATTCAAAAGCTAAAGATGAACTTGTATTAACAGATGCACAAGTTGCAGGCTTGAATTATGTCAGAGATTATTATCATAAAGAGTTTGTGAATAATCCCAAGCAAGCAGGGTTACCACAAAATATGATTGATCAAATCAAGACAGATGATTATATGGTCAAAGGGAATAAAATTGAGCATTTGAGTGATTTCTTCTTCTGGGGTGCATGGTTATCTTCAACAGACCGTCCAGATAGAGATTTCTCATATACAAACAACTGGCCATTTGATGAACAAGCGGGTAATACAATGCCAAGTGAAGCATTGATATGGTCAGCAATTTCCGTTGCGATATTAGTCGCTGGTGTTGCGATTATTATTTACTTCCAAAGACGTTATCAATTCGACATGGAATCAACATATGATAGTGAACGTCGTTTACCTGAAATTAAAATTCAAGATACAATTTCATCAAGTCAGGCCAAAACAGCCAAATATTTTGTGATTGTGATGGTGCTGTTTTTAATTCAAATCTTATTAGGTGAATTAATGGCCCATTATTATGTAGAAAATGAATTCTTTGGTATTCCGCTTCAAAAACTATTCCCATTCAACATTGCGAAGACATGGCACTTGCAGTTGGTGATCTTCTGGGTGGCTACAACATGGCTTGCGACAGGGATCTATATTGTGCCGAGGGTGCTTGGTAAAGAGCCAAAACATCAAGGTAAATTAGTCGATATCTTATTCGTCGCATTATTGATTGTTGCTGGCGGTAGTATGATAGGTGAATGGGGCAATATTCTTGGCTGGATTAACGATAAATGGTGGTTATTCGGTCATTTCGGTTGGGAATATATTGAGCTTGGTAAATTCTGGCAAATTCTATTTATCATCGGTATGGTGCTATGGATGATTATTTTAGCCAGAGGCTTCATCCCAGCGATTAAAGATGGCAGTGAACAACATCGTAAGCGTTTAATCTTACTCTTGTTTATTGGCGCAATCGCAATTCCAATGTTCTACTTAGCATCACTCTTTATTATGCCTAACTCACATGTCACTTTCGCAGATTATTGGCGTTGGTGGATTGTACACTTATGGGTAGAAGGCATCTTTGAAGCTTTTGCGGTTATTTTAATTGGTTTCTTAATGGTAGATATGAAATTAACGACAATACATTCTACAATTCGTGCATTGTACTTCCAAATCATATTATTACTTGGTACAGGTATTGTAGGAATGGGGCACCATTATTACTGGCAAGGCGACCATTCAATTTGGTTAGCATTAGGTTCAAGCTTCTCTGCTTTAGAAGTTGTACCGTTATGTTTATTAATTTGGGAAGCTTACACCCATTATCGTGTTTATAAATTCAGTAAAATTGAATTCCCATACAAAGGTACATTCATCTTCTTAGCTTCTACAGGATTATGGAACGCAATTGGTGCGGGTGCACTAGGATTCTTGATTAATGCGCCAGCCATTAACTACTTTGAACACGGAACACAGTGGACATCTGCGCACGCACATGGCTCAATGGCCGGTGTGTATGGTATGTTCTCAATTGCGATTATGTTATATGTATTAAGAAGTATTACTAAACTTGAATTCTGGACGAAGAAAGTTGAAAAATGGATTTCTATTTCATGTTGGTTATTAAATATTGGTTTAGCTGGCATGGTTTTTATGACATTGCTTCCAGTAGGTTATATTCAACTTACAGATGCATTGAAACATGGTTACTGGCATGCAAGATTGACAGAGTTCTATCAAAAAGACTCAGTTTTTTGGTTATTATGGGGCAGATTGCCTTGGGACTTAATCTTCACAGCCGGTGTAATTATTTTACTTGTAATCACAGTTCGTGCAGTCATGCATCTTAAAAAAGTTAAAAATAATGAATATCAAAATAAAATCTGATAGACAGTAAATAGCTTTCACATAAGCGGAAAAAGTAAAAATAAGGACAGTACAGAGTTTCGCGCTCTGCACTGTCCTTTCGTTATATATGAACTTGAATTAAGTTATTTTAACGTACCGATTCTAACGTCATCAGGGTGCTTGCCTTGGCGTAAGTTCTGATTTAACTGATCGATTTTTTTAACGTCTTTATCTCGTAATTCAAAGTCAATTGCTTCAAAGTTTTCGCTGATTCTTGAAGGAGTTTGAGACTTAGGAATCACAATTCTATCATGCATTAAATGCCAATTTAAGATGATTTGCGCAGGTGTTTTTTCATATTTTTCAGCTAGCTTTGCGATAACCGGATCTTCAAATAAACCACGTCCACGCATTAAAGGCATCCAAGCGGTAACTTTTATACCATGTTTATCACAGAAGTCTTGTAAGTCTTGTTGGTTTAAGTATGGGTGGAATTCGATTTGGTTAACCGCCGGCACAATTTCAGTATGTTCCATTAATTTTTCTAAGTGATGTTGTTGGAAGTTGCAGACACCGATTGCTTTAACGCGTCCTTCTTTATAAAGTTCTTCCATTGCTTGATATGTTTCAATGAATAAGCCGTCTGCTTCACATGGCCAGTGAATTAAAAACATATCTAAATAATCTACACCAAGATTCTCTAATGATTTTTCAAAGTAAGCTTTTGTGCTGTCATAACCTTGATAATCATTCCATAGCTTAGTCGTAATAAAGAGATCTTCACGGGGGACTTTACTTTTTTTAATTGCTTCACCTAATTCTTTTTCGTTGAAATAAAAATAAGCGGTATCAAAAGCACGATAGCCTGAATCTTCAGCAGTTTTGACTGCAGATTCCATATGCTTTTCGTCAATTTTGTAGACTCCTAAACCTATACGAGGAATTTTCACATCGTTATTCAACTTTACTTTCTTTTTCAAGATGATTCGCACTCCTTCTACTTTTTCTTCATTATATCAAACCAAAGATATGTAATACTATTAAAGAGAAAATGATGCGCAATTTAATTAAAGGTTATTTAATCAAATGAAATAAAAAAACAGCAACACCATTGAATGATGTTGCTGCAAGTCGTATGTTAATACACATTAAGTATTAAGACTTATTTTCTTTTGTTTTTGTGGATTGCACCCAAGATTAATGAAAGGATTACAATTAATAAAATTGTACCGATTAATGCTGGGAAAATCGCAATGCCGCCTAGTGATGGACCCCAATCACCGAAGATTGCTGAGCCAAGCCAAGCGCCGACAATACCAGCAATAATGTTACCTAAGATTCCTCCTGGAATATCTTTACCTAAAATTGCGCCGGCTAACCAACCGATTAGGCCTCCGACGATAATCATTAATATTAATCCCATAATAGTAGCCTCCTAATTCAATACTGACAATACTTTTTTATTGTGCTTGTTAATGTTTACCACTAATACATGATAAGTAATCATCTTAAATCAATTTTTTAAAAAAGGTTTTGTCCACAAGATAAATAAAATTAATATTAAGTAAATAATTAGGTAAACATACCAGAAAGGAGTTAATAAATTCATTACAAGAAATGAAATAATAATTAATAATGTGCCGATTGTCAGTGATTTAGGCTTATTCTTCATGAAATGACTACGAAAGCTTGTATCTTCAGAGCTTTCAAAAATGGTTAAGAAGATGAAAGATGCTCCGATTAAGAAGAAAACAGGTGCTAAATATGGAACGGACATATAATAAGATTTTTCACTCGTATTGAATACGATGAACAAAGAAAGACTCAATAAAGTAAAGACAATAAAAGCCATGAATTTTTGTGTCGTAAAGACAATAGGCTTAAATTTTCGATCAGTCAACAGTGCGAGTAATGTCCAAATTAATATAAACGCAACCATCGCATGCGAAATAAAATCATACTTTCCGATGACGATAAGATTAATCACACTGTTTATTGAAACTGCAATAAGAATCGTACTTAATTTGACTTGATTGTTAGATTGTAAATACATATCAATCAAAATGGAAGCTGATATAATCGCAATGTTGATAATTATGTAGATGAGCATAGGGTGCGTCTCCTGACTTCTAATATTCACTGGAATATTATACCAATTTCAGTACATTTAAGCATTTGAAAACACTTTAAAATTAAAAAAGCTCGGGCATTCTGCAGCCCGAAACTTATACACCTTTCATATTACTCCAAAGTAATGTATGCAATTGTGGTAAAACATAGACTTGGTTCATATCATTGCTTCGCATAACCTTATCTACAAGATTTTCGTAACGTTCAAGCAAACGTGCTGTATGATTTTCTACTTCATCATCTAAGTAAGGATTGCCGACTTGTAAATAAAATGGGAGATCTGGATAACGATGATGTATATATTTAGCGAATTCATAGTCGTCATCATCAAAAACGACAACTTTAAGATTTAATGTTTCTTTAACACATTGTTCAATTACTTCATCAAGTATTTGTATGTTTGGTTTCATACCTGAACTCGGTGGTTTAGGACTGATTGTTAAATCATTGATTTGGCGCATCCACGGTTGGAAACGACTTCCTTGTGTTTCTAATGCACTTTCAATGTTCTTTTCTTCAAAGAGATCCACTAAATCTTGAATTCCTTTAATTAATGCAGGATTACCGCCTGAAATTGTGACATGATTAAAGCAATCGCCGCCGATTTCATAAAGTCGGTCATAAATTTCTTCTGCAGTCATCATTTGAATTTCATCTTTCATACTGCCATCCCAAGTGAAACTGGAATCACACCAGCTGCATCGATAATCACAGCCAGCAGTTCGTACGAACATTGTTTTACGTCCGATGACACGGCCTTCACCTTGAATGGTCGGTCCGAAAATTTCTAATACAGGAATTTTAGCCATGACGGAACTCCTTAGGACGATAAACCACATAGCTAGATGGAGTTTCACGTAAATAGACTTGTGCACATTTTGGACGGTTCGGCTGTTTCTCTAAAATTTCTTCTGTAAGTTGGCAAATCGTTTGTGCGACCACTTCAGTAGATGGCATTTTATCTTTGAACTGCGGTAAATCATTTAATAAATAATGATCGAACTGCTCATGAATTTGTTTTTTTAATGCTGCAAAGTTGATTAAGAAACCGCTATGATCAAGTTCGTCACCAACGATAGTTAAATTAACGAAATAAGTGTGACCATGCGTACGTACACATTTACCTGCATCTTCGCAAGGGATATAGTGTGCAGCTGCAAAATGGAAATCTTTATTTAATTCGAAAGCATAGGGATGGGCAACTGTTGGATAAATTTGTTGTAACAAAATCAGTTCACTCCTTTTTCTGCTAAATAAGCATTTAAACCACGTGCGCGTAATTGACAAGCCGGACATTCACCGCAGCCATCTGCGATAATCCCGTTATAGCAAGTCAATGTGTTATATCTTACATAATCTAAGACACCAAGTTCGTCACTTAATGCCCAAGTTTCTTTTTTGTCTAACCACATTAACGGTGTATGAATGACAAAGTTTTTATCCATAGATAAATTCAATGTGACATTCATGGATTTCACAAAATCATCGCGACAATCCGGATAACCAGAGAAGTCTGTTTCACAGACACCTGTAATAATGTGACGTGCTTTAATCTGATAAGCTAACGCGCCCGCAAACGATAAAAATAATAAGTTGCGTGCTGGAACGAAGGTGTTTGGTACACCATCATCAGTATCTTCAATTTGTAAATCATGTTGAGTTAACGCATTCGGTGTGAGTTGAGATAATAAAGACATGTCTAAAATGTGATGTTTTAATCCTTGTTCTTGTGCAATTTGTTTTGCGACTTCAATTTCAGTATCGTGACGTTGACCATATTGGAAAGTCACAAGTTCTACTTCTTTGAATTTTGCCTTCGCATAAAAGAGACAAGTCGTACTGTCTTGTCCGCCGCTGAAAACGACGAGTGCTTTATCATCATCAAGTTTATGGGGTGCCATAAGTCAATCTCTCCTTTAAAGTGATGACCTAGCTCGATCAATAAAAAAACTCGAACGCTAAAGTGCGTGTATCTTGATGATTCAAAATAACGCTTTTAGGTTCGAGTTGATATAGACAATGACGTAGTATATTGACTATCTCTATAAAAGATAGACGATTGAAAGTAAAAGTCTAGTTTTTTATAGAGGGTATCAGCTAGGAACCTCTGTGTTTCTATGTCGATAGATAGAATAATATATTTCCTAAGTAAAATCAAGGTGTCTCTGCTTCTGCTATTACAAAATCGTGTGACATCTTGTAAAATGAAGTTAAAAGCATTGTTCGACGAAACAAATAGAATGTTGAGTAAGGGGACAAGTTGAGTATGATTATAATGATAGATAACAAAGACTCATTTACATATAACTTAGTAGATTATCTGAAGACAGAAAGTAATGAACGTGTGACAGTTATCGATGTAGATGACGTAGATATAGAAACATTAAAAACGATGCAGCCGCATGCGATTGTGATTTCCCCAGGCCCAGGAAGTCCAAGTGATTATCCGATTTTACATGAAGTCCTTAGCACGTTTGAAGATAGTGTACCTATTTTAGGTGTGTGCTTAGGATTTCAACTCATTGTTGAACATTACGGTGGTGCTATTATTCATAGTTTGCGACCTGTACACGGACACACCACGCTGATTACCACAAATGAGCAAGGTATTTTTGCGGGGTTACCTAAACAATTTCATGTGATGCGTTATCATTCCTTATGTGCAGATGCATTGCGCATGCCAAGTACGCTAGAAGTCACAGCATATAATGAAGAGCAAATTGTGATGGCAGTGGCGCATAGAAGTTATCCGATTTATGGTGTGCAATATCATCCTGAATCTATATTGAGTGAATATGGCCATGCGCAAATTCGACTATTTCTTCAACAGGCAGGTGAAAACATTGCGCGCGCACTTTAATTATCGATATTACACAGATGAAACAGATTATAAGCAGTACCAATATTGTTTCAAGACAATTCTTGATCAAAAAATTGCTTGTGATTTAAATGAGGTACATGAAGTCATTGATTTTGCTGAACAAGCACATCAGGCAGGTCATTTTGTTTGTCTGTATTTACCTTACGAAGCGGCACCTGCCTTTAATTCTGAAATGGCAGTACATCTACCAGAAACTTCCAATTATGTTTATGCGGCAGCCTATATATTTGAAGCACCTGAAACAAGGGAAGAAGTAAAAGATAAGGCTGTATCAGCACGTCCGCACTTTCATTTTCGTTTGTCGAAGCCAACTATGATTCAACATATCCAACAAGTTCAAGATGCGATTGTAGAAGGGAATACATATCAAGTGAACTATACAACACGTATGTATGATCGTATCCGTATGCCTATCAGTGAAATGTATGATTATTTAACACGAAGCAGTCACGGTAATTATACAGCGTTGCTTGATACCGATGAACTACAAATCGCCTCGATTTCACCTGAATTGTTCTTTCAAAGAGGTTCTTTTAAAACGATGGAGGACGTGGTATTAAGTAAACCGATGAAAGGCACTATGCCAAGAGGGAAAGATAAAGCAGAGGATGACTATTATTATCAACAACTCGCACAATCTAAAAAAGATCAAGCGGAAAATGTGATGATAGTAGATTTATTACGTAATGATATTGCACGTATTTCAAAACCAGGCAGTGTGAAAGTGTATCAACCGTTTCATATTGAACGTTATCAAACTGTCTTTCAAATGACGAGTATGGTTACAGGACAATTACCGCAAGCAACGTCATTACAACGTATTTTGACTGCACTCTTTCCATGCGGTTCGATTACTGGTGCACCTAAATTAAATACGATGCGCTATATTAAAGCATTAGAAGGCACACCGCGACATGTATATTGTGGTACCATCGGGTTAATGATTCCAAACGGTCCCTCAATATTTAATGTACCGATACGTACGGTGCAATATATTGAAGACGAAGCAGTCTATGGTGTAGGTGCAGGTATTACGATTGATTCAGATCCAGAAGCAGAAGTCGCAGAGTTTGAAGCGAAAACTAAAATATTGGAGTGATAATGATGTACTTATTTGAGACAATGCGTTTATCAGAAGGTAAAATTCCACGTCGAGATTATCACAAAGCACGTATTTTACAGTCAGCTAAGGAGCTTTCTATTCCATTACCTGAAATTCAGTGGGAAGCATTTATCGCAGATATAAAAAAGGAATATCCAACAGGCACTTATCGTTTGAAAGTCATGGCAGATGAATCTGGCGAATTGACTTATCAATGTGTCGACTTACCTGAAAAAAGTAGTTTCACTGCTCAAGCGCAATTGATGCGTTCGGATTACCCAAAGTGGCAATATGTCAATAAAACGTCTCATCGTGAACATGTAGAACATCTTCATGAGACAGATGTTGTTCTTTTTTATAATCTGCAAGGTAAAATTTTAGAGTTTGATATCGGTAATGTGCTGATCAAAGAACAAGGTAAATACTACACACCTTGTTTTAATAATGATTTCTTAAAAGGGTGCATGCGTGCACAGTTATTAGATGAAGGTAAAGCAGAAGAAAGAGATTATACAATAGATGAGTTGAGAGAAAAATTGGAGGCACATGAAGCGGAGCTTTTCTTGATAAATAGCTTGCGAGAGGTTGCCGAGATACAGATTAATCTTTAAAATTAAGTATGATTAAACTTATAAGTAGCAGAAGGGTTTAAAAAGGTGGCAGCATGATTGGAATAGTCCTGATATTAATCATTGTGGTAATTTGGGTTGCGAAGCTGCTGGCACGCTATTTCCTACAACAGCAGAAACCTTTAGCAGCAAAAGCCGTCGTAGGTATAATGCTGCTTATCCAACTCGTGCTCGTATATTACTTTATGAAGATGATGATGACGTATATTTTAAGGTTACTAAATATCTTTTATAATCAATGAAGACCAGAGGTGCATTATGAAAATTTATAGTCAAGGTGACAAAGCAATTGTGGTTTCTGTGGAGAAAGAAGTCACGCAACATACAACAGAAGACCTGTTAGCATTACGTTCGTATTTATTAGAACAAAACTATCCATTTATTACAGAAATCGTGCCGACTGAATCTGATATGATGATTGTCTATAATGCGCGAGATATGATGAAACATCATCATATTACATCACCGTTCCAATATATGACGGATTTACTGCACTCTATCAAAATCGAAGTCAGACATGGGGATGCTGTAAAAATGCCTGTAGAATTACCTGTTTACTATGGTGGCGAATACGGTCCAGATTTAGCAGAGTTGGTAGAATACTTCGGAATGAGTGAAGAAGAATTTATTTCATTGCATGCGAATAAAACATACTTCGTATCGATGATGGGCTATTCACCAGGATTCCCGTATCTAACAGGATTAAATGAACGTATTTATGTTAACCATACAGGAGATGAACAAAAATTTATTCCAGCAGGATCTGTCATCCTTGAAGGTAAGAAATGTGGTGTAGTCACAACTGATACATACGGTGACTGGCTTGTTATCGGTTATACACCTGTCCGTTTATTCAACCCAGAAAAAGAAGACTTCACTTTATTGAAGTTAGGTGATACTGTACGGTTCAAACCAGCTGAACCTGAAAATGAAAGTGAAGGAGGCAGTGAATCATGTCAATCATAATAGAAAATCCAGGACTTTTTTCAAGCTTCCAAGACTTTGGACGACAAGGTTACGAGCATGATGGCGTTATTCCTGGCGGTGCAATTGATTTCTTAGCACATGAAATTGCGAATCGCTTGGTTGCGAATGATAAAAATGAAGCAACGTTAGAGATGACGACAAAAATGGCGCGTATTCGCTTCACTGAGCCGACTTTAATTGCACTTTCTGGCGGCAACTTCAAAGCATGGACACAAAACATGCGCATTTTGCCGAACAAATTGTATTTAGTAGAAAAAGGAGATGTCCTACAGTTCTCTGAATCTAACCGTACATCTCGTGTTTACTTAGCAATCGGCGGCGGAGTAGAACTTGAAGAGTGGCTAGGTTCAACTTCAACAGACTTCCTATCTAAAATAGGTGGTTACGAAGGACGCGCATTGCAAGCAGGTGATGCGATTAATATGAAACGTAACTATACTAAACGTCATCTGAAATTATTTGATAACTTGAAGGTTACACATAAAACGGATTGGGGTATTGATGGTTATGCACTTTCTTTCAACTATATGTCTGATATGTTCCATGTAGTGTTAAATAAAGGAGCAGAGGACTTTGATGAAGAAACTTTAAATCGCTTTACATATGGTGAATATAAAGTAACCAGCAAAGCGAACCGTGCAGGGATGATTCTAGAAGGCGATCCAGTAAAGGCCTTTTATGAAGACATGCCGCCACATCAATCTGTAAAACGTGGCACGATTCAAGTGAAACGTGATGGTTCACCAATCATCTTATTAAATGACCACTATACATTAGGAAGCTATCCGCAATTAGGTACAATTGCGAGCTATCATTTAACAAAACTTGCGCAAAAACCACAAGGTGCGCGCTTAAAGTTCCAATATATTGATATTTATACTGCAGAAAATAACTTAATGAAATACAGCAGTTGGTTACAACAGCTATTCCATGGTATTGAATATCGTATGATGCAAGAAATGAATAAATAACATGACACATTAATTTAAATGAATTCAACTGAGAAAGCTGGTTACTTTCTCAGTTTTTTTAATGTGCAAAATGCACAATTACATTCTAAGGCTGGAGTCTGATTTAATCGTGTGTGATTTCCTGTATAATTTTATAATATTAACGCGAATTCAAAATAAAAGTGAACAAGCTTAACATGCATGATGAAAGCATTTTATCTTTTCTTAGCAATAAATTAACATAGAAAAAATATAGTGTAATATGTCAATTTTGGATAGGTTTTCGCTTGAAATGTCGTGTGAAATGTTCTATATTTAGTTACTGTACTACGTAATTTTTGTTACAATAGTGTTACAAAGAAGTAGGCAATGTAAATTTTTGATGAATATAAATTAGAGCAATTTAAATGAAAAATGACGCAATTATTGAAAATACAGAGATAAGAAGCAGCACGAGACTGCTTCGCTTTTAATTGATTGGCCATTGAGCAGCAATCTTTTCTATAAGAAACATTAAAAAGTAGACGGGAAATGGTACTGTTTGATGATTGATTGAATACTAAATAACAATAACGGGGGAGACACACATGAGTCTGCAGAAAAAGAAAATAAGCATTTTTGTCTTTTTCTTACTCACTGTTTTAACAGTTAGTTTGAAGACCTATTTTGCTTATTATGTTGATTTTTCTTTAGGAGTTAAGGGATTAGTCCAAAATTTAATTTTGTTAATGAATCCATACAGCTTACTCGCATTAATACTTAGCGTATTCTTGTTCTTTAAAGGTAAGAAGGCGTTTTGGTTTATGCTCATCGGCGGATTCTTATTAACTTTCTTGCTTTATGCAAACGTTGTTTACTTTAGATTCTTCTCAGACTTTTTAACATTCAGTACTTTAAACCAAGTAGGTAACGTTGAGTCTATGGGAGGCGCAGTATCTGCGTCATTCAAATGGTATGATTTCGTGTATTTCTTAGATACAATTATCTATCTGTTTATTTTGATCTTTAAATCAAAATGGTTAGATACACGTACTTTCAGCAAGAAATTTGTTCCAGTCGTAATGGCAGTTTCAGTTGCTTTGTTCTTCTTGAACTTAGCATTTGCAGAAACAGATCGTCCTGAATTATTAACTCGTACATTCGACCATAAATACTTAGTTAAATATCTTGGACCATATAACTTCACAGTTTATGATGGTGTGAAATCAATTCAAAACCATCAAGAGAAAGCAATGGCTTCTGAAGATGATTTAACAAAAGTATTGAACTACACAAAACAAAGACAAGCAGAAGTAGAACCTAATCCGGAATACTACGGTGCAGGTAAAAAGAAAAATATTATTAAAATTCATTTAGAAAGTTTCCAAACTTTCTTGATTAACAAAAAAGTCAATGGTAAAGAAGTGACACCTTTCCTTAACAAATTGTCTTCAGGACAAGAAGGTTATAAATATTATCCAAACTTCTTCCACCAAACTGGACAAGGTAAAACATCAGATGCGGAATTCACAATGGATAACAGCTTGTATGGTTTACCACAAGGTTCAGCGTACTCATTGAAAGGTTCTAATACGTACCAATCATTACCAGCAATTCTTGATCAAAAACGCGGCTACACAAGCAACGTTATGCACGGTGACTACAAAACATTCTGGAACCGTGATCAAGTTTACAAACATTTCGGTATTGATAAATTCTACGATGCGACTTACTACGATATGAGTCCTGAAAACATTGAAAACTTAGGATTGAAAGATAAACCGTTCTTTAAAGAATCAGCAGAATATCAATCTAAAATGAAAAAACCATTCTATTCACACTTGATTACTTTGACAAACCATTATCCATTCACATTATCACCAGATGAAGCGGGAATTGAAAAACCTAACACTGGCGATGCGACAGTAGATGGCTATGTACAAACAGCGAACTACATGGATAGTGCTTTAGAAGAATATATCAACGAATTGAAGAAAAAAGGTATCTATGATGACTCAGTGATTGTCATCTACGGTGACCACTATGGTATTTCTGAAAACCATAATAAAGCAATGGAAAAATTATTAGGTGAAGAAATTACACCAGCGAAATTTATGGACTTGAACCGTACTGGTTTATGGATGAAAGTTCCTGGTAAAGAAGGCGGCGTTGACAACACTTACGGTGGACAAATCGACGTAATGCCGACATTACTTCACTTAGAAGGTATCGATACTAAGAACTTCTTAATGTTAGGTACAGATTTATTATCTAAGGATCATAAACAAGTCGTACCATTCAGAAACGGTGACTTTATCACACCTGAATATAAATATGTGAATGGTAGAGCATTTGATAATAAAACAAATGAACCATTAGAAAAAGAACCTGCTGACTTAGAGAAAAATAAACAACAAGTTGAAAAAGACTTAGAAATGAGCGACAGTGTTCTTAATGGTGACTTATTCAGATTCTACAAAAATCCGGATTTCGATAAAGTAAATCCATCTAAATATCAATATAAAACAGGACCTAAAGGTTCTCAGAAAAAATAAACAATGACTTAGTCATTTCAACAGCGGGTGAATCCTCTTATGGATTTGCCCGCTGTATTTTTTTGGTGCGAACCTTTACAAAACTTACACAATTATCCGCTTAAGATGAACCTGTAACAGTATCTTTTGACGTGCAAAGGGTGTATAATATATAGAACTGAAAATTGAGATAAAGGTTGAAAACTCAATTAAATGAACGGACTGAACATAAGTGGAGGCATGACATGGAAGCGTATAAAATTGAACATTTACATAAATCCTATGCAGATAAAGTGATTTTTGATGACTTGCACTTATCTGTTTCAGCACATGAACGTATCGGACTTGTAGGGATTAACGGTACAGGTAAAAGTACATTACTAAAAGTCATCGCAGGGCTGGATGATGACTTTGAAGCAGAAGTGAATTGTCCGAATGATTATCGCATTCGTTATTCTTCTCAAAAGCAAGATTTAACGAAAGACAGAACAGTGCTGGAAGAAGTTTTGAGTGCAGATACAGATACGGTGAAGTTAATCAGAGACTATGAAAAAGCAGTACAAGAGTATAGCCAAACGCAAAATGACCAAAACTTAAACCACATGATGAAAATGCAAGAGGCGATGGACCAAGCAGAAGCATGGGACTATAGTGCAGAAGTTAAAACGATTTTATCTAAACTCGGTATTCATGATACATCTGTATCGGTTAAATCGTTATCAGGCGGCCAACAAAAACGTGTCATTTTAGCAAAAACATTAATTGAACAGCCAGACTTATTATTACTAGATGAACCGACCAACCATTTAGATTTCGATTCAATAAAATGGTTGATCAACTACGTAAAACAATATCCACATACTGTGTTGTTTGTAACGCATGATCGTTATTTCTTAAATGAAGTTTCAACACGCATTATTGAATTAGATAGAGGTAAATTAACGACTTATCCAGGTAACTATGAAGACTATATTGCGATGCGTGCGGAGAACGAACAAATAGAGCAGCAACAAAACCAAAAAGCACGTGCTTTATATAAACAAGAACTTGCTTGGATGCGTGCAGGTGCAAAAGCAAGAACAACAAAACAACAAGCACGTATTAATCGCTTTAGTGATTTAGAATCACAAGTAAAAAATCAAACGACACGTGAAAGCGGACAATTGAATCTAGCGCATTCTCGTTTAGGTAAACAGGTCTTTGAATTAGATGATGTATCTAAACGTATTGCGGATAAAACGTTATTTGAACATGTGACGCAAATCATACAAAACGGCCAACAAATCGGGATTGTCGGACCTAACGGTGCAGGCAAAACGACGTTGTTAAATATCCTTGCTGGTGAAGATACTGACTTCAGCGGAGAACTGAAAATCGGCCAAACAGTCAAAACAGCTTACTTTAAACAAACGGATGAACGTTTAGACAGAGATGTCCGTGTGATAGATTTCTTAAGAGAAGAAAGTGAAGTTGCGAAAGAAAAAGATGGTACGACGGTGTCAGTAACACAATTGTTAGAGCGTTTCTTATTCCCAAGTGCTACACACGGTAAAAAAGTGTATAAACTTTCTGGTGGCGAACAAAAACGCTTGTATTTACTAAGATTATTGGTCCATCAACCGAATGTATTGTTGCTTGATGAGCCGACAAATGACTTAGATACTGAAACGCTAACTATTCTTGAGGACTATATCGCAACTTTTGGCGGCACAGTTATTACTGTCAGCCATGATCGCTATTTCTTAAATAAAGTTGCACAAGAATATTGGTATGTGCATGACGGTCAAATTGAGCGTGTTATTGGAAGCTTTGAAGACTATGAAGCTTATAAGCAAGAACAAGAGAAACAACAAGCAGTTGCTAAAGCTCAACCAAAAGTTCAAAAAGAAAGACAACGTAAGGGATTGTCTTATAAAGAAAAACGTGAATACGATACGATTATGGAACGTATTGAAGAGACTGAAGCGCGTCTAGAAGTGATTGAACAAGAGATGGTAGACGCAAGTGATGATTATGCGAAAATTCAAGAACTGAATACTGAAAAAGAAGCATTAGAATCACAATATGAAGAAGATATGACACGATGGAGCGAATTAGAAGAATTAAAAGAACAATAAGGGGTCAATTTTATGGAAACGACATTATCGCATTATTTTGGATATAAAGATTTCCGTCCAGGACAAAGGGAGATTATTTCCAAAATACTAGACAAAAAGAATGTGCTAGGGGTATTACCTACTGGCGGCGGTAAATCATTATGTTATCAAGTGCCTGGATTGATAATGGGCGGCGTGACAATTGTGATCAGCCCATTAATTTCATTAATGAAAGACCAAGTCGATCAATTAAAAGCGATGGGCATTAACGCTGCATTTTTAAACAGCAGCTTATCGCAAAAAGAACAACGAGCGATTGAAGAAGATTTACGTCAAGGTAAGATTCATTTCTTATACGCGGCGCCTGAACGTTTTGAGAATCGTCAATTTATGCAGTTGCTATTCGGATTAGATATTCACTTAGTTGCTTTTGATGAAGCACACTGTATTTCTAAGTGGGGACATGATTTCAGACCAAGTTACCAACAAGTTATTGATAAAGTCCTTTGCTTGCCGCAAGACTTTGCGATTGCTGCTTTAACCGCAACAGCTACTGTTGAAGTACAAAAAGATATTATGGAACGCCTGCATATCTCAGGCGCGAACCGAGTAAAAACAAGTATCAAACGTCCTAATTTAGTCTTTAAAGTCAATCCGACATATCAGAGGCAAAAATTTGTGATGGATTATGTAAAGGCACACAAACAACAAGCAGGGATTATTTATTGTTCAACAAGAAAACAAGTTGAAGAACTTCAACAAGTATTTGAAGATCAAAATATCAGCAGTGCCATTTATCATGCAGGTTTAACGAATAAAGAGCGTGATGAAGCACAAAATGATTTTGTCTTTGATCGCATTAAAGTTGTAATTGCGACAAATGCGTTTGGTATGGGGATTGATAAATCTAACGTGAGATATGTCATTCATTACAATATGCCAGGAGATTTAGAATCTTATTATCAAGAAGCTGGACGTGCAGGACGTGATGGCTTAACAAGTGAATGTATCTTACTGTTTAGTGAACGTGATATTAATCTGCATCAATTCTTTATTTCATCTTCTAAGGGTGATGATGACTATAAAGAAAAAATGGGTGAGAAACTCAATAAAATGATTCAATATACCAAAACAAAGAAGTGTCTAGAAGCTACATTGGTTCATTATTTCGAGCCAAATGAAAAATTAGAAGAATGTGGCCGCTGCAGTAATTGTCGTAATGAAAATAAAACGTATGATATGACGAATGAAGCGAAGAAAATCATCAGTTGTGTGGTGCGTATGGGTCAACAAGAGACTTATGGTGTGATTATTCAAGTGCTGAGAGGCGAGTTGTCTGATTACATCAAGTATAACCAATATGACAAATTATCAACTTTCGGTATTATGAAAGAGTATACGACATCAGAATGTAGTCATTTAATTGATGAATTGCGCTTCAAAGGCTTCTTAAACGAAAATGATGAGGTTTTAACTTGTGATAAAAAGGTTAAGCAAATACTAAGTGAGGATTTAAAAATTTATACTGTACCATTCAAGAAAAAATCTCGTGAAAAAGTCAATATCAATACTATTGAAGGTGTCGATAGAGCATTGTTTGACGCATTAGTACAAGTCAGACAAGAACTCAGCGAGAAATTAAATGTAGCACCGATTAGCATTTTTACTGATTTTACACTTGAAGAATTCGCCAAACGTAAACCTGAATCTAAACAGGAAATGATTGCGATTGACGGTGTCGGTAGTTATAAATTGAAACATTACTGTCCTCAATTTATTGAAACGATTCATAATTATAAAGCGCAAGTTTAATAGATTTAAATACAGAACAGCAAGTTTCACTGTGCTAACGATAGTGTGAGCTTGCTGTTCTTTTTTAAAATAGAAATAGAATGTGGGTGACCTATGCATGATTGAGTTAAAAAACGTTTCGAAGCAATACGGTAATAAAATGGCTGTTGAAGATGTCAGTTTTAACATTGAAGAAGGTGAGTTCTTCGTTTTAATTGGTCCTTCCGGCAGTGGTAAAACAACAACATTAAAGATGATTAACAGATTGATCCCCTTAACGAAAGGCTATATTTATTTCAAAGGCAAACCAATCAGTGATTTTCCTGTTTATGAAATGCGTTGGGATATGGGTTATGTCCTTCAACAAATCGCGTTATTTCCGCATATGACGGTTAAGGAAAACATTGCGCAAGTACCGCAAATGAAAGGTTGGGACAAAGCTAAGATAGACAAGCGTATTGATGAGTTGCTTGAGATGGTGAATCTAGATCCTGATACATATCGAGATCGTAAACCAGATGAATTATCAGGCGGACAACGTCAACGTGTCGGTGTTGTACGTGCATTAGCTGCAGATCCGCCAGTAATTTTAATGGACGAACCATTTAGTGCCTTAGATCCAATCAGTCGTACGAATTTACAAGAAGATTTGATTGAGCTGCAAGCTAAAATCAGAAAAACTATTGTCTTTGTGACACACGATATTAATGAAGCGATGAAATTAGCTGATCGCATTTGTTTATTTAATGATGGACATGTAGAACAAATCGATACACCTGATGGCTTTATGCAACATCCTAAGAATGATTTTGTGAGACAGTTTATTAATCAATATGACCATGCGGATACGTCTCACTTAACGCTTGAAAAACTTCTGCAAGGCAAACAACTTAAAACAGTTGATACACCAAATGATTTACCGGTGTTGTTGCCAGATACACCTTTAAACAAGGTATATGAAGATTTAACACACTATCCTAGTGTCGTAATTAAACAACATGATCAACACCATCTCTTAACACGAGAAGATGTCTTTAAGTTTTTAGCTCAAAGTAAGAGAGGTGACGTATCATGAATGCATTCTTTCAAACATTCTCAGAGCGAAAAGGGGAATTGCTGAGCACGCTGTTAGAACATATGCAAATTTCCTTTATCGCATTGTTAATTGCTTGTTTAATCGGAGTACCGCTTGGTATCTTACTGACGAAAACAAAACATTTTTCTGAAGCGGTCATCAACGTTGCCGCTGTAATGCAGACGATTCCTTCACTAGCTTTATTAGGACTAATGATTCCATTGTTTGGTATTGGAACAGTGCCAGCGATTATTGCATTAGTTGTATATGCGTTACTGCCAATTCTACGCAATACATATACTGGTATTAAGGAAGTTGATCCGTCTCTTGTTGAAGCAGCGAAAGGTATCGGAATGAAACCTGGACGTCGTTTGACGAAAGTTGAGTTGCCGATTGCGATGCCGATTATTATGGCAGGTATTCGTACAGCAATGGTGTTAATCATTGGTACTGCAACACTTGCAGCATTAATCGGTGCAGGCGGCCTGGGTGATTTAATCCTATTAGGTATTGACCGTAACAACAGTTCGTTAATTTTATTAGGTGCGATTCCAGCTGCTATTTTGGCGATTGTCTTTGACTTAGCCTTACGTTTCATGCAGAAACTATCATATAAGAAATTGTTGATTACTTTAGGCACTATCGTGTTAGTTGTAGCACTTGTCATTGTTATCCTAATGTTAGGCGGCAAAGGCGATAAAATCACGATTGCCGGCAAGCTTGGTTCAGAACCATCAATCATTACGAATATGTATAAGATTTTAATCGAAGAAGAAACAGATAACACAGTGGATGTTAAAGATGGCATGGGTAAAACATCATTCTTATTCAATGCTTTAAAATCTGGCGATATTGATGGCTATTTAGAATTTACGGGAACAGTTTTAGGTGAATTAACTAAAGAACCACTGAAATCCAAAGAAGAAGCTAAAGTGTACGAACAGGCAAAACAAAGTCTAGAGAAAAAAGAAAACATGACGATGTTGAAACCGATGAAATACAACAACACTTACACATTAGCTGTGAAGCGTGACTTTGCGAAGAAACATGGATTGAAAACGATTGGTGATTTACAAAAAGTTGAAGATGATATCAAACCTGGTTTCACTTTAGAATTTAACGACCGTCCTGACGGTTATAAAGCCATTTCTAAAGCATATGATTTAAACTTTAATAAAGTTCGTACAATGGAACCGAAATTACGTTATCAAGCTGTTGAAAAAGGTGACATCAATTTAATTGATGCTTATTCAACAGATGCAGAGTTGAAACAATACGATATGGTCATTTTAGAAGATGACAAACACGTCTTCCCGCCATATCAAGGTGCACCGATGTTTAAAGAGAAATATCTCAAAGAACATCCTGAAATCATTAAACCGCTCAATAAATTAGCAGGTAAAATCACTGATGAAGAAATGCAAGAAATGAACTACAAAGTCACAGTGAAAGATGAAGATCCGTATCATGTGGCAAAAGAGTATTTAGAGAAACACAATTTAGTTAAGTAATATGAATAAGAAAGTCTGGGTATTGTAACTCAGGCTTTCTTTTTAGTTTTAACATAATCGAGGTACAATAAATTTGTCGTTGCCAAAGGGTTGCTTAAAGGTATATAATTGTCAGTAAATTTAAAATTATTAGAAACAACATTTTGAGGAGGCAGATGTATCTATGAAAGAACAAATTAAACAGCTCTCAGCGTATCAACCAGGCTTATCACCAAGAGCGTTAAAAGAAGAATTCGGTTTAGACATTGAATTACATAAACTAGCATCAAATGAAAACTTATATGGTCCTTCACCTAAAGCGAAAGAAGCGATTAAAGCGCATGTAGATGAAGTGTTGTATTATCCTGAAACAGGTGCACCGACATTACGCAAGGAAATTGCGGAAGGATTAGGCATTGATGAGAATCGTATTTTATTTGGAGCTGGCTTAGATGAGGTTATCTTAATGATTTCTCGTGCGGTATTAACGCCTGGAGACAAGATTGTGACAAGCCAAGCGACATTTGGTCAGTATTATCATAATGCGATTGTGGAAGCGGCAGAGGTCGTACAAGTACCTTTAAAATCTAATGGTCAATTCGATTTAGATGGTATTTTAGAAGCGATTGATGAAGACACTGCATTAGTATGGATTTGTAATCCAAACAACCCGACAGGCACATATGTCACACATGATGATTTAGAAGCGTTCTTAGAAAAAGTGCCAAGTCATATTCCAGTTTTAGTTGATGAAGCATACTTTGAATTTGTGACTGCGGAAGATTTTCCAGATACATTAAAGTTACAAGAACGTTTCCCAAATGCGTTCTTAATGCGTACGTTCTCTAAAGCATATGGTCTAGCAGGTCTAAGAGTCGGTTATATCATTGCGACTGAAGAAGCAATTCATAACTATAATATTATTCGTCCACCGTTTAACGTAGGGCGCTTATCAGAATATGCGGCAGTCGCAGCATATCAAGATCAAGATTACTTAAAAGACATTCAACAAAAAAATGCTGAGGAACGTGCAAAATTCTTTGAAATTCCAGAAAGCAAACATTTCTTTGACAGCCAAACGAACTTTGTCTTTGTGAATACGAAACGTCCGCATGACTTATATAAAGCGTTATTAAAAGTCGGATGTATTACGCGTGAGTTCCCAATTGGTGTACGTATTACCATTGGCTTCCCAGAACAAAATGATAAAATGATCGAAGTGCTTAAAGACTTTGATTTTGAAGCATAACCGATAACAAAACAAGTATCAACATAATTTCGTGTTGATACTTGTTTTTACTTTACATATTTTCAAATCAGACTTCACAACTCTATAAAATAAATATGCTATACTCGAAGAGAAGAAAAGGAAAGGAAGTTGCTATCAGTAATGAAGAGAGAATCAATAGCGATTGATATGGATGAAGTTTTAGCAGATACAATCAAAGCATTGATTGAAGAAGTGAATAAACGCACAGATTTAGGTATTAAAGAGGCGTTATTAGATGGAAATAAACTACGTCACTTTATGCCTGAACATGAAGGGGTACTTGATGAAGTATTAAAACAACCAGGATTCTTTAAGAATTTAGAAGTTATTAAAGATTCACAAGAAGTGGTGAAGAAGTTAGCTGAACACTATGATATTTATATTGCGACAGCCGCAATGGATGTGCCGACTTCATTCCATGAAAAATATGAATGGTTAAGAGTACACTTCCCATTCTTAGATCCGCAACAATTTGTCTTCTGCGGTAGAAAGAATATTGTCAAAGCAGATTATTTAATCGATGACAATCCAAGACAACTTGCACGCTTTACAGGGAAACCAGTGATGTATACAGCACAACATAACATCCACAATAAAGACTTCGATCGTGTCAATAACTGGAAAGAAGTTGAACAATATTTCTTAGGAAATAAATAAGTTAGAGTTAATAGAGACGGCTATAGCCGTCTTTTTCTATGCTTAAAATATGTATTTTGTGTGAACTGCGAGAAAAATTCATTATATATGTTACACTCTAAATGATAATGATTATCAATTGATAAGGGAGTGTTATAAATGGCAGAGGCAGGACATACATTTTTAGCGAAGTTAGGCAAGACAAGATTACGACCAGGGGGAAAGGTAGCTACTGACTGGTTAATTGATAAAGGTCACTTTACAAAAGATAAAAAGGTATTAGAAGTGGCATGTAATATGTGTACGACATCAGTGATGTTGGCTGAACGATATGGTTGTGAAATTGAAGGAGTAGATTTAAATAAAAAGGCATTAGAAAAAGGAAAAGAAAATGTTCAAAAACATCGTTTAGAACATTTAATCCACGTTCAACAAGCGAATGCGATGGATTTGCCTTTTGAAGATGAGACGTTTGATATTGTTTTAAATGAGGCCATGTTGACAATGTTACCGATTCAAGCAAAAGAAAAAGCTCTAAAAGAATATTATCGTGTACTTAAACCTGGCGGTATTTTATTAACACATGATATTGCGATTATGACACCAAGTGAAACAGATCGAATTCAAAGTCAATTAAGTGAAGCTATTAATGTCAAAGTAACGCCTTTACCAACAGCAGAGTGGAGAAAGCTTTATCAAGACGCAGGATTCGATTCAGTTGAATCTAAAGTGGGTGAAATGAGTTTAATGACACCTGCAGGTATGATACGTGATGAAGGTTTAAAAGGAACAGCTAGAATAATACGTAACGCTTTAAAAAATGAAAACCGATCAATGTTTATGACGATGTTTAAAACAATGAATGGCTTAAAAGAACATATGAATTATGTTGTACATGCAGCACGAAAATAAAGCTATTAAAAAAAGAAGCATCAAACCACTATTTTGAATAGCGTTTGATGCTTCTTTTATGTGTTAACGTATGCCGCGCATACCTTTAATAATCTTTGGTACAAACATAAATGCGATTAAGCCGATAACTACTGCTAGAACTCCTAGGAATAAGAAGTAGTTTTGATAGCCTAACGGTTCGATTAATTTAACAAGTGTTCCGTTAATGGCTTGTGCAGTAGCGTTTGTTAATAACCATAAGCTCATCATTTGAGAGTTGAAAGCTTTTGGTGCTAATTTTACTGCGGCACTGCTGCCTGTTGGTGATAAGCAAAGCTCACCGACTACGCAAATGATGTATGACAGAATGACCCAGTTTACGGATACTGTGCTGCCGCCAGAAGTCATCATGACTACCGCTACTAAGATGTATGAAATACCTGCTAACCAAGCACCCCAAATAAATTTAGTCGCAAGGCTTGGTTGGCGATCTCCCATTTTCTTCCAAACATAAGACAGTACTGGCGCAAATAATACAATGAATAATGGGTTGATTGATTGGAAGTATGTTTTACCAAAATCAGTTGTCCAACCGAATAAATTCAATTTCATATCTGTGCCTGTAAATGCGTAGATATTTAAAACGTTAGAACCTTGTTCCTGGATAGACCAGAAAATTACCCCGATAATGAATAACGGAATAAATGAAATAACACGTGAGCGTTCATCATCTGTAACTTCTTTACTTCTGATCATAGTTGTAAAGTAAGAGACTGGTAAGGCAATACCTAAGATTAAGACAGTTGTGCTGACTAAGTTGAATGATAATGTACCAGTTAAACCAGTGATGATTAATACAAGTGCGATGACTACGACTACAATACCTGTAATCATTGAATAACGTTTCTTTTCAACTGCGTTCAATGGGTTTGTCGGCGCTGAACCAACGTTACCTAAGTTACGTCTGTTGAATAAAAGATAAATAACCAATGCGAGTGTCATACCGATTGCTGCGATTAAGAAACCTTGGTGGAACATATGACCTTTAGAGAATTGGTCTAAAATTAATGGCGCAGCAAGGGCACCCATGTTTACGGACATGTAGAAAATAACAAACCCTGAATCGATACGTTTATCGTTTTCAGGATACAAGCGACCTACAATATTAGAGATATTCGGTTTCATAAGTCCTGAACCTACGATGATAAAGAACATTGAAATGAATAGTCCTGTTTGTGCTAACGGCAAGCTTAAGAAAACATGACCGATAATAATTAAAATAGCACCATACATTGTCGCTCTGCGTGTACCTGTGATTCTATCTGCGACCCAGCCACCAAGTACACTGGTCATAAAGATCAGTGACCCATATACTGACATGACTGACTGTGCAGTCGTTTTATCCATGCCTAATCCGCCATCTTTAATAGCGAAGAACATGTAAAAGATTAAGAGTGCACGCATTCCGTAATAGCTGAATCTCTCCCAAAATTCTACGAAGAAGAGGACTCCTAATCCTTTTGGATGTCCAAAGAACCCTTTCTGTGGTATTTCTTGGACATGCTTTTGATGTAAATTGTTCTGCAAACTAACCCCGACCTTTCTATCCTATAACGGAGTGGATTATATTCGATTCTACTATGTAAAAAAGAGAGTTTCAATAATTTTCTAAAAATAAAAATATTGACAATTTTCTGAAAGGAATAAGATATAAAACATGATTAATCAAGCTTAATTAGAAGAAAAGGCGTAATTTGAGAAGATTTTAACTAAAGAAGGTATGCAGATTGAAATATGGCAAAAAAGTGAAAGTGAAAAATTGACCATAGAAAAAGCCTGAAACCTCTGAGAGATTTCAGACTAAATTTGTTCGATTTTGTATTAGTGAATACCTTTCATTGCACGACGTACAAATGGTGAAATAATCACAAGCAATACCCCGATAGCTAGTGTCAGTAAACCAGAGTATAAGAAGTATTGACCTGAATCCATTTTAGCGTATACAACAACTAGCTGCGCATTCAGACCTTGTGCAGTCGCATTACTTAACATCCATAAGCTCATCATTTGTGCTGTAAAGGCATATGGTGCAAGTTTTGTCGTAGTAGCTAGACCGACAGGTGAGATACATAACTCACCGATTGTGATTAATAAGAAGCTTAAGACTAACCAGATAGGGTGAATCAGTTCTCCAGGTGCTAATCCACCAGCTAAAGGAACGACCATGATTAAATATGAAACCCCACCGATGATGGCACCTAATGCGAATTTAATGACAGTAGGTGGGTTGTGTTTGCCGAGTTTGACCCATAACATCGCAAAGAGTGGTGCTAACGCTACGATAAAGATAGGGTTCAATGATTGGAACCAAGCAGCTGGAATATCGAAATGAATCGCGCCGCCTGTTAATTTAGCTAAGCTTAATTCTGTTTTCTTATCTGCAAAGTTTGCCAAGATTGTAGAACCTTGCTCTTGGATCATCCAGAAAGCTACAGAAGTGATGTATAACGGTACATAACTGCCGACACGAGATTTTTCTTCTGGTGTCACTTTCTTGCTGACAAGCATGTAAACTACAATGTAAATTGGTAAAGCAATTCCGATAAATGTAACTAATAAACTGAAGTTTTCAATTGTTAATGCATTGAATGACTTTAAAACGATTAAATAAATGGCAAACGCTGCGACGATTGCTAAAGCAATTAAAGAGAATTTCTTAGTATCTTCTTTAGTTAATGGATTATGTACAGATAACCCTGCTAAATTTAAATACTTTTTACGTTTAGACCAGTAAACAACTAAACCGATAAACATCCCGACAGCTGCTGTTGCAAAACCAGCATGGAAACCAACACGTGTTTGTAAGTAACCAGTTAAAATAGGTGAAATTAAAGCACCTAAGTTAATTCCCATGTAGAAAATAGTGAAGGCTGCATCAACACGGTTGTCGTTTTTATCGTATAATTCGCCGACTGTTGTAGAAATGTTTGGTTTTAACAAACCTGTCCCGATAATCAAGAGTAATAAAGCAATCATAACGGCGGTTAGGCTGCCCGGTAAACTTAAAATAATATGACCGAACATAATGAGAATACCACCGAAGAACACAGCGTGTTGTGTTCCTGTGATACGGTCAGCAATCCAGCCCCCGATAACCCCAGACATATAGATTAATGTTCCGTATAAAGCAACAATCTGCATGGCAACAGACTCATCTAAGCCGAATCCGCCTTTAGCCACAGAATAATACAGGTAGTAAACTAAAATAGCTTTCATACCATAGTAACTGAATCTCTCCCAAAACTCAGTAAAGAATAATGTGCTTAATCCCTTCGGATGACCAAAGAAACCAGTTCGTGGTGTGCTTTGAATAACTTCTTCGCGTGTATATTGTTTCTTGTTCATAAATTTCCCCCTAAGAATGACTTAAAATAATTTTAAGCTATTAAAAGTGTATATACAAGAAAATTCTGAAAATTAATGAAGCTACCTTTTACATTTTTTGTAATAAAAAGTTATGTATCCGCTTCCCACAAAATAAAAAACAACCCGAATTTAATCAGGTTGTTCTTCAAATAAATCTGC
The DNA here is from genome assembly GCF_001838465.1 of Staphylococcus sp. HMSC061G12. Taxonomy (NCBI): domain Bacteria; kingdom Bacillati; phylum Bacillota; class Bacilli; order Caryophanales; family Staphylococcaceae; genus Staphylococcus; species Staphylococcus sp. HMSC061G12. The sequence continues at coordinate 44,394 of NZ_KV837055.1, read as the reverse complement.
AATTATCTATTATCTATCGTTTCTGGATATAAATCGTGATTCATCATGCGATATTCAGCCATTTTTTCATACTTAGAATCAGGACGGCCATAGTTTGTATAAGGGTCAATAGAAATACCGCCGCGTGGCGTGAATTTACCCCAAACTTCAATATAATGCGGATCCATTAATTCAATTAAGTCATTCATAATAATATTCATACAATCTTCGTGGAAATCACCATGATTTCTAAAACTGAATAAATAAAGTTTCAATGATTTAGATTCTACCATTTTGATATTCGGAATATATGAAATGTAGATAGTAGCGAAATCTGGTTGGCCTGTAATCGGACATAATGATGTAAATTCAGGACAATTGAATTTTACAAAGTAGTCGCGTCCTTGATGTTTATTATCGAAAGACTCTAACACATCTGGACGATAATTAAAGTCATATTGGTTATTTTGATTACCAAGCAATGTAAGATCTTCTAAATCTTCTTTGCTTCTGCCTTGTTGTGACATATTTATTTTCCTCCTCTATGAGACGATTGTACTGGTTTTCTGCTTTGTCTGCGTGCTTTTTCGAACATATAGTAGCTGGCACTGATAATAATGACATAACCTAGTGTAGCATATAAATCCGGTGATTCTCCGAAAATGATGATACCCATTAACGCTGTAAAGATAATGGAAGCATACGTAAAGATTGAAATATCTTTTGCAGGTGCAAAACTATATGCGAGTGTAATTCCGATTTGACCGACAGCAGCTGATAAGCCGGCACCTACTAAATAAATCATTTGCAGGCCTGACATCGGTACATACGTAAAGATAACGAATGGAATTAAAGCAATAATTGAGAAGAAAGAGAAGTAAAAGACAATCGTATAAGGTGCTTCTCTTGTACTTAATGCACGTACACAAGTATAAGCTGATGCGGCGAAGATACCTGAGAATAATCCGACGATAGCTGGAATCATTTCTGAAGAGAATTGCGGTTGTACAACAAATAACATACCGACAATTGCGACTAACATCGCTGTAATTTGATATTTACGGATTTTCTCATGCAAGAAAATCATACTGAGTAAAATCGTCCAGAAAGGATTAAGCTTCATCAATGTATCTGCGTCACTTAACAGCATATGGTCTATAGCGTAAATGTTAAATAAGACACCGATTAAACCAAGGGTTGAACGTGCAATTAATAAGGGCTGACTGCTTAATTTACCAAACATGGGTTGTTTGTATTTATATAAGAAATACAGTGGGATGAGCATTGCGACTAAGTTTCTAGCGAGTGACTTCTGGAAGACGGGTAAATCACCAGCAAGTCTGAAAAATAGGGACATAAAGCTGAATCCTATAGCTGAAACAAGTATCGCAATGATTCCTTTTATTTTTGGATCCATATACTTTCCTCAACTTTCCTCAAAACTTAACGTATATCATCTTAGCATATATAGAAATAAGTGCCTATATAGACTTGCTAAAGAAAATGAACATGGTATACTATAAACCGAACGTACGTTCTATACATTATATTAAATGACACGTCACTAACTGAAAGGAATGATTATTTTGTGTTGATGAATAAATTGTGTTAAGCCTTTCATGACGCAAATCAGCGGAATCTTGTGATGACAAGCGGTACACAAATTCTCAAAAAATCAAGAGCAAAATTACAATTATTTATTTTAAAATGATTTTTGGAAAAATTTAAGAACGTCAAGCATAGAGATGACGCTACTTTCATCAATTTTGACAAATTTAAAGAAAATTTTCAGGGGTGAATCTCTTTGAAATTATAATAGGTGTTCGGTATAATGAATCACATAATATAGTATTGAAGAACGGAACCTAACACTATATATTGTGGTCAAGTCCAAAAATAAGAAAATTATATTTCACTATTTTAAGGCAATTTCACACAGAATTTGCAAGATGAACAGATTGGTTAGGGGATTAACCAATCTGGTCTGTATAGTTGAGAAATCGTGTTCAAAGTTGTGATGACAAGTTATGTCTAAGCAAATAGAAATATGAGTAATTGTACTTATTTGGACAAGAGTATTGTGAAGGAATACTCGGTTAACTGATTACCAACACAATATGTAGTGGCAGGGAGCAATGCATTTAACATATCGAAATAAACTAAAACATGCAGCAGTCACAACTTCTTTTTAGAAACAGCAATACCAGTACGGCAGCCTGGCATGTTTTTTTAATTATGAATAATATGTGCATGACGCTATGTGACGATTAAGCGCGTTCTTTGTAAGAAAGCGGGTGATTCAATGAAGGTAGTATATTTTTCATTTACTGGTAACGTGAGACGATTTGTTGCAAGAACTGAATTTGAGGACACTTTAGAGATTACAAATGATAACTGCGCGGATGTGCGCTTGGATGAGCCTTATGTATTGGTCACTAGTACAATCGGCTTTGGAGAAGTGCCAGATGTTGTCAAAACATTTTTAAGTCATAACGGAAACATGATCAGAGCAGTGGTCGGCAGTGGTAACCGTAACTGGGGTCAAAACTTTGCGAAAGCCAGCGAGACCATTTCTCGAGAATATCTCGTTCCGCTATTAATGAAATTTGAAGTACAAGGTACAAAGAAAGACGTAGAAGAGTTTAAAGATAAGGTGGGGCATTTATATGAAGACTATGAACGAAAAGCAATACAATCATATTGAGTTAAATAATGAGGTTACAAAGCGTAAAGAAAATGGTTTCTTCAGCTTAGAAAAAGACCAAGAAGCGCTAGAAGTTTATTTAGAAGAAATCAAAGATCATACGATTTATTTCGATTCAGAAATCGAACGTTTGCACTATCTTGTAGATAATGATTTCTATGTAGATGTATTCCAAACATATAGTGAAGAAGACTTAAAAGAAATCACTGAATATGCACGCAGTATTCCATTTACATTTGCGAGCTATATGTCAGCAAGTAAATTCTTCAAAGATTATGCATTAAAAACAAACGATAAAAAACAATATTTAGAAGACTATACACAACACGTGACTATTGTCGCACTTTATTTAGCAGATGGTGACAAAGCGCAAGCAAAACAATTTATTTCATCTATGATTGAACAACGTTACCAACCTGCAACACCAACATTCTTAAACGCAGGCCGTGCCCGTAGAGGTGAGCTTGTATCATGTTTCTTATTAGAAGTAGATGACAGCTTAAACTCTATCAACTTTATTGATTCAACAGCGAAACAATTAAGTAAAATCGGCGGCGGTGTCGCAATCAACTTATCTAAACTTCGTGCACGTGGTGAAGCAATCAAAGGAATCAAAGGTGTCGCAAAAGGTGTCTTACCTGTAGCAAAATCACTTGAAGGCGGCTTCAGCTACGCAGACCAATTAGGTCAAAGACCAGGTGCTGGTGCTGTTTACCTAAACATCTTCCACTATGATGTTGAAGAATTCTTAGATACGAAAAAAGTAAACGCAGATGAAGACCTTCGTCTAGCAACAATTTCTACAGGTTTAATCGTACCTGCTAAATTCTTTGAACTTGCAAAAGAAGGTAAAGACTTCTACATGTTCGCACCACACACAGTTTACAATGAATACGGTGTAACATTAGATGATATCGATCTTGATAAATACTATGATGAAATGGTCGAAAATCCGAATGTCTTAAAACGTAAAAAAGATGCACGAGAAATGTTAAATACAATTGCTCAAACACAATTACAATCAGGTTATCCTTATTTAATGTTTAAAGATAACGCAAACAAAGTACATGCCAACTCAAACATTGGACAAATCAAAATGAGTAACTTATGTACTGAAATCTTCCAATTACAAGAAACATCTATTATCAATGACTATGGTGTGGAAGATGAAATCAAACGTGACATTTCATGTAACTTAGGTTCGTTGAACATTGTCAATGTGATGGAATCAGGTAAATTCAGAGATTCTGTACACACAGGTATGGATGCTTTAACAGTTGTAAGTGACGAAGCAAACATCCAAAACGCACCAGGTGTACGTAAAGCAAACAGTGAATTGCACTCTGTTGGTTTAGGTGTTATGAACTTGCATGGTTACCTTGCGAAGAACCAAATCGGTTATGAATCTGAAGAAGCAAAAGACTTCGCAAATGTGTTCTTCATGATGATGAACTATTACTCAATCGAGCGTTCAATGCAAATTGCGAAAGAACGCGGCGAAGCTTATAAAGAATTTGAGAAATCAGATTATGCGAGCGGTAAATACTTTGAAAAGTATACAGAAGCGGATATCGTGCCTGAATACGAAAAAGTTAAACCTTTATTTGAAGGTTTAGAAATCCCTACTGCAGAAGATTGGAAAGCTTTAGCAGAAGATGTTAAGCAATATGGTTTATATCATGCTTATCGTCTAGCGATTGCGCCAACACAAAGTATTTCTTACGTGCAAAACGCAACAAGTTCAGTAATGCCGATTGTTGACCAAATCGAACGTCGTACGTATGGCAACGCAGAAACATTCTATCCAATGCCATTCTTATCACCACAAACAATGTGGTACTACAAATCAGCATTCAATACAGATCAAATGCGTTTAATTGATTTAGTAGCAACAATCCAACAACACGTTGACCAAGGTATCTCAACAATCCTTTACGTTAACTCAGAAATCTCTACACGTGAATTAGCACGTTTATATGTCTATGCACATCATAAAGGTCTAAAATCACTTTATTATACACGTAACAAATTATTAAGCGTAGAAGAATGTACAAGCTGCGCAATCTAATGAAGCCTATCAAGGAACAATCCTAATGAGGTTGTTCCTCTAAACATATAAATTTTTTAAACGGAATTTGAACGAGTAAAATTAAAAATCAAGAATGGGGAAATGCACTTTGATGATTGCTGTCAATTGGAACACGCAAGAAGATATGACAAACATGTTTTGGCGACAAAACATCTCCCAAATGTGGGTAGAAACTGAATTTAAAGTTTCTAAAGATATTGCGAGTTGGAAAACATTAACACCAGAAGAACAAGATACATTTAAGAAGGCACTTGCAGGTTTAACAGGTTTAGATACACATCAAGCTGATGACGGCATGCCTTTAGTCATGATGCATACAAAAGATTTACGTAAAAAAGCTGTCTACTCATTTATGGGTATGATGGAACAAATCCATGCGAAAAGTTATTCTCACATTTTCACAACATTATTACCATCTAGTGAGACAAACTATCTTTTAGATACATGGGTACTTGAAGAACCACATTTAAAATTCAAATCAGATAAAATTGTGGGTAACTATCATAAATTATGGAGAAAAGATGCATCAGTATATGACCAATATATGGCACGTGTATCTAGTGTGTTCTTAGAAACATTCTTATTCTATTCTGGATTCTACTATCCACTTTATCTTGCTGGACAAGGTCGTATGACAACATCTGGTGAAATCATCCGTAAGATTTTATTAGATGAGTCTATCCACGGTGTGTTCACTGGTTTAGATGCGCAACACATGCGTAATGAACTTTCAGAAAATGAAAAACAACGTGCAGATCAAGAAATGTATAAACTATTAGATGAGTTATACAAAAACGAAGTTTCTTATACACATTCACTATATGACCAAATTGGTTTAACAGATGATGTATTGAACTATGTACGTTATAACGGAAACAAAGCATTATCGAACTTAGGTTTTGAACCTTATTTCGAAGAACGCGAATTCAACCCAATTATCGAAAACGCATTAGATACGTCAACGAAAAACCATGACTTCTTCTCAGTTAAAGGTGACGGTTATACGTTAGCGTTAAACGTAGAAGCATTACGTGATGAAGACTTTATTTTTGATGATGAAAAATAAATAATATCATTTTGAAGAGCATTGATTCTGACTGTGAAAACAGTTTGAAGTCATTGCTCTTTTTTTGTTTTAAAAAAATGTAATTGAAAATAAAATATGTTGAAGCAAAAGAGTTAATCGAAATAAAGAGAGAAAAAATACATTCTATCTCAGGGAATAGCCTATATTTGTAAAAGAATTTTCCTGAAAATGTTTGAAAAGCATTGATAAAACAGGAAAAACTGATATGATAGAAAGTAAGTGAAAATGATTATCAGTTACAGTTAATCATTAAATGTTTTTAGAGGGGATAGGAGTTTCAAATGATTAAACAACTCATGCGCTTTCCAGTTTTATTAATTCTTTTTATATTTTTGACTATCCTTTCATTGTTTGTGGGTGTTAGTCAGCTTTCTATTACACAAATTTTTCATTTAACCGCAGATCAGCAAAATATACTTGTTTCGAGCCGTATTCCAAGGACAGTCAGTATTATCATTTCAGGCAGTTCTTTAGCACTGGCTGGCCTGATTATGCAACAGATGATGCAAAACAAGTTCGTCAGTCCGACAACTGCAGGGACGATGGAGTGGGCGAAACTAGGGATCCTCATCTCATTAATCTTCTTTCCGCAAGCGCATATTTTAATTAAGCTGTTATTCGCTATGATACTTAGTATCGGCGGAACATTCTTCTTTATGAAATTGATTCAAATTATACGCTTTAAAGATGTTATATTCGTGCCGTTACTCGGTATTATGATTGGCGGTATTATATCTAGTTTAACAACGTTTGTGGCATTAAGGACGAATGCACTGCAAAGTATTGGGAACTGGTTGAACGGTAACTTTGCGATTATCACAAGCGGTCGATATGAAGTCTTATATTTAAGCATCCCATTGCTTATTGTTACGTATATTTTTGCCAACTATTTCACTATTGCTGGTATGGGTAAAGACTTCAGCCATAACTTAGGAGTCAACTACGATCGAATTATGATGTTCGGCTTAACGATTACCGCAACAATGACCGCATTAGTCGTTGTGACAGTTGGTACTTTACCGTTCTTAGGCTTAATTGTGCCGAATATTGTGTCTATCTATAGAGGAGACCATTTAAAAAATGCCTTGCCGCACACTGCAGTCTTAGGTGCGATTTTTGTATTGGTGTCCGACATCTTAGGACGTGTGATTGTTTATCCATATGAAATCAATATCGGATTGACTATCGGTGTCTTCGGGACATTAATTTTCTTAGTAATGTTATTTAAAGGGAGTCGCAACTATGAGTCATAAACAAAGTAATATCAGATTATTTATATTATTGGGTGTAGTTGTGGTAACAGGTATTTTATATCTCTTGTTAGGCATTGACTTTGATATCTTTGCGTATCAGATACAAAGTCGAATCAGGAAACTGATTTTAATGATTTTAGTCGGTGCAGCGATTGGTACCTCTGTCATTATATTCCAAGCGATTACAGTCAACCGATTATTAACACCGTCTATGATGGGATTAGATGCGGTCTATATGTTTGTCAAAGTTGTCTTAGTCTTTATCTTTGGTATTCAATCAATGGCAGTGACAAATATTTATCTCAACTTTGCGTTAACATTAGTCGCAATGATTATATTCGCACTCATTCTATTCCAGGGTGTTTTTAAATACGGTAACTTCTCAGTGTACTTTATCTTATTAATCGGTGTGATTTTAGGTACATTCTTTAGAAGTATCACTGGCTTTATCGAACTCGTAATCAACCCTGAAGATTTCTTAGCTGTACAAAGTTCAATGTTTGCGAACTTTAATGCATCGAACTCAAAGTTAGTTGCCATCAGCAGCATTGTCTTAGTTATTCTAATTTTAATTACAATTAAAATCTTGCCTTATTTAGACGTATTACTATTAGGGAAAGCACAGGCATTGAACTTAGGTGTCAACTATACACGAATGACACGTTTATTAATGATTATGGTCGCGTTATTAACTTCAATCGCTACAGCGCTTGTTGGTCCGATTACATTCTTAGGGTTATTAACTGTGAACATTGCGCATGAAGTCATGAAAACATATGAACATAAATACTTATTACCTGCGACAATATTTTTAAGCTGGATCAGCTTATTTACTGCAGAATGGATTGTAGAACATTTATTTGAAGCCACGACAGAAGTAAGTATCCTCATCAACTTAATCGGAGGAAGTTACTTCGTATACTTATTGATTAAAAGGAGAAATTCATGATGATACAAGTTCAAGATTTAAATAAAACGATTCATGATAAACCGATTCTTAAAGATATTAACGTAGAAATTCGTAAAGGACGTTTGACGTCATTAATAGGTCCAAACGGCGCAGGTAAAAGTACCTTATTATCTGCGGTCAGCCGTTTAATGGATATAGATACAGGTTCTATAGAACTTGAACACGAAGGTATTGGTGCATTTACAAGTAATGAAATTGCGAAGAAGCTTTCAGTTTTAAAACAAACGAATCATACGGAACTAAATATTACAGTCGAACAATTAGTCGCATTCGGTCGCTTCCCATACTCTAAAGGCCGATTAGACGATACAGATAAAGAAAAAATCAATGAAGCTTTAGATTTACTCCAACTACAAGAAATCAGAGATCGTAATCTTAAAACACTTTCAGGTGGTCAACGTCAACGTGCTTATATTGCGATGACAATCGCACAAGATACAGAATGCATCTTATTAGACGAACCGCTGAATAATCTAGACATGAAATATTCAGTAGAAATTATGAAAACATTGAGAAAGCTAACACGAGAACATGGCAAAACAATTGTAATTGTATTACACGATATCAACTTTGCGTCTAGTTATTCAGATGATGTAATTGCGATGAAAGATGGCGAAATCGTCAAAGCGAGTGAACGAGACGAAGTTATTCAACCAAGCATCTTAAGACATCTTTATGACATGGATGTCGATATCGAATGCATCAGAGGCCAAAGAATTTGCCTATATTATAGTTAAACACTGACCATTTGAAAGGGGTGATGCCGATTTTTTACGGCATATCAAGACGGGGGTCTAACACATTTCAGGAGGATAAAGAAAAATGAAGAAATTAGGCTTATTTATTTTAGTTAGTATTATGTTTTTACTTGCTGCGTGTGGTAATGGCAGTGATTCAAAAGAAAGTTCAGAAAAAGGTTCATCAGATAAAAAGACAGTTAAAATTGAAAATAATTACCAATTAAGAAGTGAAGATCCTAAAGGCGGCGATGAAAAAGGGGTTAAAAATGAAGTTGAAGTACCAGTGAACCCTAAAAATGCTGTCGTTTTAGACTATGGTGCATTAGATACACTTAAAGCTATGGGCGTCGCAGATAAAGTTAAAGCAGTACCTAAAGGTGAAGGCAACAGCACATTACCAGACTTCTTAAAAGAATTTAAAGATGACAAATACATCAACACAGGTTCTTTAAAAGAAGTGAACTTCGACAAAATTGCACAAGCTAAACCAGAAGTTATCTTCATTTCATCACGTACAGCTAACCAAAAGAATTTAGATGAATTCAAAAAAGCAGCACCAGATGCTAAAGTTGTTTATGTAGGTGCTGATGATAAAGACTATGTCAATTCAGTGAAGAAAAATGCTGAAAACTTAGGTAAAATTTACGACAAAGAAGATAAAGCGAAGTCATTAAATAAAGAATTAGACAAAAAAATCGCTGACATGAAAGATAAAACAAAAGATTTTGATAAAAAAGTAATGTACTTATTAGTAAACGAAGGTGAATTATCAACTTTCGGTCCTAAAGAACGTTTCGGCAGCTTAGTTTATAACACATTAGGCTTTAAACCAGCTGACAGCAAAATCAAAGGCAGCTCACATGGTCAAAATGTAACAAACGAATACATCAATGAGAAAAATCCAGATGTGATTTTAGCAATGGACCGTGGTCAAGCTATCGGTAGTAAATCAACTGCGAAACAAGTCTTAGGAAACGATGTAATTAAGAATGTTAAAGCAGTTAAAGACGATGAAATTTATGAACTTGATCCGAAATTATGGTACTTTGCTTCAGGTTCAACAACTACAACAATGAAACAAATTGACGAATTAAAAGAGGTTGTTAAATAATAATTACCGTTTTTAATAGGGGGAAGATGGTAATTAAAAAAACCGAGTCGGAATGCAATATATTTCCGGCTCGGTTTTATTTAGTTTAAATTGTCATTAATTTGTATACTGTTACTTTAAACGTCAAAGTATAAAGGATAATGTGCAGCGCATCTGGGATTGAATTGCGCACCACAGTGCGGACAATGGTCTGTTTCCATATATTCCTTGATTGACAATGTGGTGTCACATACACCACATAAAATCGCATGTTCATCGAATTCTGATTTTGACCATAGCACAGGTGCATGTTCTTCTGATTCATTATGGCAATGAATACATGCATAGAATTTATTACAGCATTTGAATTTAATGGCGATAACATCAACAGGTGTATGGTAATGCGTACAACGCGTCTCATTGTCTAGACCGATACCATGAACGGTATGATGTTTATTATTCATCTTCTGGATGATCACCAATAACACGTACTTCTGGATGCAATTCGACATCAAATTTTTCTTTAACGACTTGTTGTACATGGTGAATCAAGTCTTCATAATCTGTCGCAGTACCGTTATCAACATTGACCATAAATCCAGCATGTTTCGTTGAAACTTCAACACCGCCGATACGGTGGCCTTGTAAGTCAGAGTCTTGAATTAATTTACCCGCAAAGTGGCCTGGTGGTCTTTGGAAAACACTGCCGCATGAAGGATATTCAAGAGGTTGTTTAGACTCACGACGTTCTGTTAGATCGTCCATAACGGCTTGGATTTCATCTTGTTTGCCAGGTGTTAAGTTAAATGCAGCTTCTAGCACAACCAAGTGTTGTTTTTGAACAATACTGCTTCGGTAGCCAAGTTCTAATTCATCACGTGTAAGTTGTACAAGTTCACCGCGTTCATTAACACATACCGCATAATCAATACAATCACGGACTTCGCCGCCATAAGCACCGGCATTCATAAAGACAGCACCGCCAATTGATCCTGGGATACCGCAAGCAAACTCTAAGCCAGTTAAAGATTCATCACGTGCAGTACGGGAGACATCAATAATCGCTGCACCGCTTCCTGCAATTATGACATTATCTTCAACTTTAATATAATCCATAGACAATAGGCTCAATACAATCCCGCGAATACCGCCTTCACGAATAATAATATTAGAGCCGTTGCCTAAATAAGTGACAGGAATGTTGTTGATTCTAGCAATGTGATTGATGGCTTGAACTTCTTCAAAAGTTGTCGGACTGAGATAGAAGTCAGCATTTCCTCCTGTTTGCGTATAAGTATAGCGTTTTAATGGTTCATCAACTTTAATAATTTCTTCTGGCAGAACTTTTTTCAGTTCTGTAAGAATGTCATCTTTGTGCAACGATAGAACTCCCTTTCAATTATTTTCACTTTCTTATTATAGCAATGAAACAGGCTTTTTGTGAAATACAATCCGCTTAATTCAACCCGTATCTTCGTGACAACTTTTCAAACAAAGCTGATTTACCTGTTTCATAGTCACGAATAGTCTCTGATTTAGCATGTAAAGCTTGTTTTGCTTCTGCAAATTCTGCTTGTAACTCAGAATTATGGGTTAAAGCCTCTTGCATCGTTAAATAGTGGTCATATTGATCAGATTCAATTTGTAATATGTGCAGACGAACGATTTGTTTAAGTTCTTTCATATTATTGAATTGCGCCATTACTACTTTTTTCTTATAACGGTGGTGCAAGCGATAGAAACCAGCATAATTTAATCGTTTTTCATCTAAAGCTGTAATATCATGTAAATTAGTAACGCCGACTAATAAATCTAAAATCGGTTCTGTTGGATAATTAAAATGTGCAGTACCGCCGATATGGTGGACTGTCTTAACAGGTGTATTAAGTAGACTGAGTAATAAGTCGCTTAACTCTTGAAATTGATTTTGATAATTTTGAAGCGCTTGCCTATCTTTGATTAAGGGCTGCGTTTTAGAATACATATTCAACCGTCCTTTGTAAAAGTTCTAAAAGTATTATATTATGAATTCTGACATACTCAAACATTAATCATGCAAACTATACAGATAAAAAGACAGGAGTGGACAATGTGAAAAAATGGCTTCTCGCAATAACGATTGTTTGTCTAACGCTGTCTCTTGCGGCATGCAATAGTAAAACACAGTCAGATTTAAATCACTTTGAAAAAGCGAAGCATGAAGTGGATAAAGAAGAGAAACATGTTAAACAAGTCATGGATGATATTCATTTAAATCGTTTAAGTGAATTAAGCAAATCAGATTTAACAGATAGAAACAAAACAGACTTTCAACAAATGGAGAAAGATATCGATAAGAAATTAATGCCGGCCTTTAAATCTTATAAAAAAGCCGCAAAACAGCTTCCTGCAGAAACTAAAAAGGTGAAACAATTACGTCACACGTATTTGCATGAGGTAGACCAACAAGAAAAAGCATTAAAAGATATTCGCAGCTTCGTACATTTATGTAATCAATCCATCAAAGCGAATGAAGATATTTTAAATTACACGAGATTATTTGAGAAGAATCGTGCACTTTTAGAGAAGCAAGTAACAGAAGCACGTCAAAATGGTGAAACTGAGAGTATAGATAAATTTACAAGTAAATTAAAACATCATAATAAGGAGTTGCAGAAGATTGCGAAGAAATATTTAGATGCTGACAATCCTCAAAACACTAAAACAGTCATCAAAGAAAAAATTCAACCTTTAATCAGCAAACAAATTGAAGAGTTGAATCAAGCAAGTGTATCAGAAGAAAAGACTGCAAAAGCGCATCAGACCGCAATCGAAATGTATTATAGTCTGCAAAATTATTACGAGACACGACAAAGAACCATTGACATCAGCCGTAAATTGGAGCAATATGATATGAATAAAACTCCTTTAACAGGGAATGAATTAGATAAGTACCACCATCAATTCCGTAATGATTTCAAGGGCTTAAAGAACGATGTACATCAGAATGATTGAAAAAAGCAAGAAAAATATTAGTATTTTGGTTAACATTGAAATATAAAGTGTGTATAATTAGACACATTGAAATAGGAAATGGAATGAATGGGACTATCACTTTAGGTGATAAATATTTTTAGAGGTGAATAGAATGGCTACAAAGCTGACTTCAATTGACCAGTTTAAACAAGTAATTAACGACAACAAATATGTATTTATTATGAAACACAGTAACACTTGCCCAATTTCAGCAAATGCTTACGATCAGTTCAATAAATTCTTATATGAACGTGATATCGATGGGTATTATTTAATTGTGCAAGAACAAAGAGATGTATCTGATTACATTGCAGAACAAACTGGCGTGAAGCATGAATCGCCACAAGCTTTTTATTTTGTTGATGGTGAAGTTAAATGGCATGCAAGTCATGATGACATTAATGTGACTTCACTTGCACAAGCTGAAGAGTAAACTTGCTTGTCAGGGGACACAAGCACTAATAACATAAAGTAAAAAGCGGACTCCATGCTTTTAGACGTTGGACATGAAGGGTATATGTTTCCAACACAATCTGAAAGCTTGGAGTTTTTTTAATTTAAAGCAAAACAAGCATTAGGCGTTACAGTAGGTTTTTTGAAATAAGCCCTGTATAATATTTAAGTGAATTAAACAAACATTGGGAAACTTTATTTGAGGTGACAAAATGAGAGTATTAGTCGCAATGGATGAATTTAATGGAATCGTTTCAAGTTATGAGGCGAATCGATATGTAGAAGAAGCGGTCGCTAGTCAAATTGAAGAAGCGGATATTGTCCAAGTGCCGCTGTTCAATGGGCGTCATGAATTGATGGACTCTGTCTTCTTATGGCAGTCTGGCACGAAATATCGTGTGAATGTCCATGATGCAGATATGAAACAAGTTGAAGGTGTTTATGGTAAGACTGAGAGCGGCATGACGATTATTGAAGCGGATTTATTCTTACAAGGGAATCGACCGCTGACAGAGCGTACCAGCTATGGTTTAGGTGAATTGATTGCGGCAGCATTAGATAATGATGCCAAGCATTTAGTGATTTCACTCGGTAATATCGCAAGTTTTGACGGCGGTGCTGGTATGCTGCAAGCGTTAGGTGCCAAATATTACAACGATGAAGGTGAACCTGTCGATGCGAAAGAAGGCGTAGGCGTATTAAAATACATTCGGCGTGTAGACTTCTCAGGCCTTGACCAACGATTAAAAGAAACGCGTATCCAACTCGTCTCTGACTTTGCCAGCAAGATGTATGGTAAAGAAAGTGAAATCATGCAAGTTTATAAATTGTTAGAGATTTCTAGAGAAGAAGCTGCGACAATTGATAATTTAGTTTGGTATTTCAGCGAAATCTTAAAAAATGAAACACGTACGGTGACAAGTACAGTAGAACGCGGTGGTGCAGGTGGCGGTATTGCGGCTGTCTTAGCTGCACTTTATAACGCAGAAGTTCTAACAAGTCATAGCTTAGTGGATCAAATTACGCACTTAGAAAACTTGATTGAACAAGCAGATTTAATTATGTTCGGTGAAGGTATCAATGAACAAGATCATTTATTAGAAACAACATCATTAAGAATTGCAGAGCTTGCGACAAAATATCATAAGCCTTGCATTGCGATTAATGCGACAGCAGATAAATTCGATCGTTATGAAGCGTTAGGTGTTACTGGTATGTTCAACTTATTTATGACAATGCCGAAGCGCTATACAAGTTTTGAAGCCGGTTTACAAATCCGCTTCTACGCTGTCCAAGCTTTAAAGCTCCTAACAACAACATTCAATACGCAAAATTCACAAACAAAAGCATAATCAACTAATAATCTTAAATGAATAATCAAAAATGGCTGAACCCTTTGTAATTTAGGTTCAGCCATTTTAATATTTATACGTACATAGTGACGTCTCTTTAGTAACGTTAAAGTTGTATTATGCTTCGGTATTGCCTACTTCTTCTGCGATACCTACAATCACTTGTACTGCTTTTTCCATGACATCGATAGAAGCGTATTCGAATGGACCATGGAAGTTATCGCAACCTGTGAAGATGTTTGGTGTCGGTAGGCCCATAAATGATAGTTGTGAGCCGTCTGTACCACCGCGAATCGGTTCGGTATTAGGTTCAATATCTAATTGTTTGAAGACACGTTTTGGAATCTCGATGACTTCAGGTACTTCATTGATTTTTTCAGCCATATTGAAGTATTGGTCATGGACTTCTACTTCAACTGGATCATTTGAATAATCTGCGTTAATTTCATTTTTAATATCTTCAAGTAATGCTTTACGTGCTTCAAAGCGATTGCGGTCGTGATCACGTACGATATATTTCAGTTGAGCTTTTTCAGTTGTACCATTGAAGTTCATCAAGTGGAAGAAACCTTCATAGCCTTCTGTTTCTTCTGGCACTTCATCTTGTGGTAATTGACTATCGAAGCGTTCGCCTAATTTAATCGCATTAACCATGACATCTTTCGCAGAACCTGGATGTACATTGACACCATGACAAGTAATCGTTGCTTCAGCTGCGTTAAAGCTCTCAAATTGTAATTCGCCATATTGACTGCCGTCCATTGTATAGGCAAAGTCAGCCCCGAAACGAGCTACATCGAATTTATGAGGCCCGCGTCCGATTTCTTCATCTGGCGTAAATGCGACACGGATACGTCCGTGTTTCACTTCTGGATGTTCAACTAAATAGTTTAAAGCAGTCATAATTTCAGCAACACCCGCTTTATCGTCTGCGCCAAGTAATGATGTACCGTCTGTAATCATTAAAGTGTGGCCTTCTACTGATTTTAAAGCAGGGAAGACAGTTTGGTTTAATTCGCGGTCCGTATCGCCGAGTTGAATTGGCTTGCCGTCGTAGTTTTCAATGATTTGCGGCTTAACATTTGTCGCATTAAAGTCTGGTGAAGTATCCACATGAGCTAAAAAGCCTACAGTCGGTACTTCTTTTGCGATATTGCTTTCTAATGTCGCAAATAAATAGCCATTATCATCTAAGTCTGTTTCTAAACCAAGATTTTCTAATTCTTGCTTTAAAACATTTAACAAATCCCATTGTTTCTCAGTTGATGGTGTTGCTTCTGAGTCTGGATTAGATTGTGTATCAATCTCCGCATAACGTTTCAGTCTGTCGATTAATTGTTCTTTCACTTGATATGCACCCCTTAACCTCTATTATTCATGTTAAATTGTTTCCTATAGGATTTACCTTTCATTTTACCATAGTTGATTCTAATACGATTATAAATATGGTAACTGATTTCTGCACATAATATACCAAAAGCAATGGCACCTGAAATCAAGGTAACCTCTAAAAAGGTGTTGACTGCATGGGTATATTGATTTGTGACTAGGAAACGTGTGGCTTCATACGCAGCGCCCCCAGGTACAAGGGGAATGATACCTGGCACAATAAAGATAATGACAGGTTGGAAATAACGTTTTGCCATCGCATGACTCATAATTGCTAAGATAAAGCTGCCTAGGAAAGAAGCAGCCACTTTACCTGAGTTCAAATCCATCGAAATGATGTAGATGGTCCATCCCATTGCGCCTACATAACCGCATGCCGGCAATTGTTTACGCGGCGCGTTAAATAGGATTGAAAATAGCAATGTAGAACAAAAGCTGATAACAAAGTGAAATAAATAATGTAAGATCAATTCTGTAACACGCCTTTCTTAAAAGAAGAGTAAAATAATCGCAACACCGGCACCAATCGCAAAGGCAGTCAATGCAGCTTCCATACCGCGTGACATCCCAGCAAGCAATTCACCGGCCATTAAATCTCTGATTGCATTAGTGATTAAAATACCTGGTACTAAGACCATGACCCCTGAAATGGTAATAATATCTTGGTTGATGGACAGTCCGAGTTTATGACTGATGGCGGCGACACTAATGACAACAATGGCACTGATAAACTCAGAAAAGAATTTGATTTGAATAAAACGTTGAACGAAATCGAATGTTAAGAAAGCACCTGCACCCGCCAAAATGGCAAAAATGGAATCTTGTGCAACGCCTCCAAACATAAATAAGAAAAATCCACAGGCAATAGAAGCGGCTAAAAATTTAGTTAAATATGAATATTGCAGTGAAGCATGTTCTAAATGAATCAATTCTGATTTTGCTTCATCAATCGTTAGTTCATTTTTAGCGATTTTACGTGAAATATTATTGGCTAGGGCAATTTTTTCTAAGTCCGTTGTTCTATCACGCACACGAATCAATCGTGTGTTCGTTCGGTCGTTTAATGAGAATATAATCGCAGTATTCGACACGAAACTGTTGGTATTATCTAAACCAAAACTATAAGCGATGCGAGACATCGTATCTTCAACACGATATGTTTCTGCGCCGCTTTCAAGTAATATCTTTCCTGCAGTGAGTACAACGTCTATCACTTTGTTCTCATCTATTATGGTAATTGCTTCTTCAGGCACCTTTTTGCGCTCCTTCTCGTTTGATTTTGTTGACACTTGAAAGTTTACAGGGAACAGTAAAAAGTTGCAATAGAACATCGATGATTGCAATAGAAATGAAAAAAAGAGACAAGAACCGTAATAGATTCTTGTCTCAATATGTCATTTTTTGAAACAAATGGTTTATTTAACAATTGGGTTAAACATCACTTGGTTACGCCCTTCATTTTTAGCCATATGCAACATATCATCTGCATCTTTAAAGACTTTACGTTGTGATTTGTAATCGTCTGCGGTTAAATAACCGATACCGATAGATACAGAGAGTTTGATGACTTCTTTATTCGGTAAGTGGAATGTTGATTGTTCCACGCCTGCACGAATACTTTCAGCCAGTTTCACACTTTGGTCAAGTGAATAACCAAGCAGTACTACTGAGAATTCTTCGCCGCCGTTTCTGAATATTTTCATGTTCGGTGGCACATAGTTGATTAATAGTTGTGAGATTTGTTTTAAGACTGCGTCTCCTGAACGGTGCGTAAAGGCATCGTTTACATCTTTGAAGCCGTCGATATCAATTAAAAGTAAACCTAAACTTGTATTTTTATCATCTGCTTTGTCTGTCATTTTATTTAAATGACGATCAAATTCTTTTACATTGCCAAGTCCAGTTAAATAATCATAACGTTCTTCGTTTTCATATCGTTGGACAAGTGTGAAGAAACGCCAAATATCTACAAAGATAATGGAAGATGCGATAGTAACGATAAATGATATCGGAATTAAGTATATAATTTCTTGTAATGTATAGAAGTGCGTAATCATTGAAACGACACTTAAGATAACTAAACTTACGACGTTCAAGATTTGAAGAGACACAATATCATTTTGTTTGATAAAGGGTCCGATGATGCTTACAGCTAAGGCGATAATTAATAAAGCAATATTATATGCCAAAGGATCGCCGTAAACGAAAACATCTACGACAAAAATAATAGCTGCAGCCACCATAGTAAAGAAGACGTTTGTATAACGTCCTAAGAATAAGAGCGGCACAAATGTTAAATAAAGTAAATAATTATGAACTGGTATCGGATAGGCCGCAAGTAAAAGTGCGACGACAGTCATAAGAATCGTGACATAAGTTTGTGAAAACTTCATTTGTTTCGTTTCTGAATATTGCAGTCTATGAAAGAGATAGATACCTGCAACAGTCACCGAAGTATTGTAAATGATAGCTTCAATCATAATTGATCTGCTCCTTTGTATAACCACTTAGTTATTGTAAGTGAAAATATACATTTTGTCATCTGAAACATTGATAACTGTTATTATAATCTACTACAATAATCAATAATTCGTGTTAAAATAGATTATTGATATTGTATACATATGAGTATTGAAGGGAGGTTCCCTTGTCAAAAGGCAGATAACAGCGTGTTCTCTTTAAGTATGACATAGATTGAACAGTATTTTGGCAATGGATATAAAATGATAACACTTTTACTGATATTAGTTACCATGGCGGTAAGTGTGATTTTGACGCCGATTGTGATTAAAATATCCAAAAAGCTGGATATTATGGATAAGCCGAATTATCGAAAAGTGCACACGAAACCTGTTTCTGTACTAGGGGGAACGGTGATACTCTTTGCGTTTATTTTAGGAATTTGGATTGGTCATCCTATTGAACGTGAGATTATTCCTTTAATTCTTGGAACGATGATTATGTATTTTGTCGGTTTAATTGATGATGTGCATGATTTAAAGCCGTTGTACAAACTTGCAGGTCAGATTTTAGCTGCGTTAGTCGTAGTGTATCACGGTGTCACAATTGACTTTATTCAATTGCCGTTCGTTCCAGGCACGATTCAGTTCGGTATTTTAAGTATTCCGATTACTGTTTTTTGGATTATTGCGATTACCAATGCGATTAACTTAATCGATGGGCTAGATGGTTTAGCCGCAGGGGTTTCAACTATCGCATTTATGACGATTGGCTTTATTGCGATATTACAAGCGGATATTTTTATCATGATGATTTGTTCAGTCATGATTGGTTCGTTGCTCGGCTGTTTATTTTATAATTCACATCCCGCAAAGATTTTCTTAGGAGACAGCGGCTCACTACAACTCGGCTTTATTATCAGCTTTGTTTCTTTACTCGGGTTCAAGAATATTACTTTCTTCTCGTTACTGTTCCCGATGGTGATTTTAGCCGTACCGTTTATCGATACATTATTTGCGATGATCAGAAGAGCGAAAAAGGGACAACGTATTATGCAGCCGGATAAATCGCATTTACATCACAAGTTATTAAAACTTGGTTATACACACCGTCAAACCGTGTTTTTAATTTATTCGATTGCGATTATGTTCAGTATCTCAAGTGTTATTTTATACTTATCACAACCATGGGGCGTTGTGATGATGTTGATCCTAATTCTAGTCACGATTGAATTGATTGTAGAATTTACAGGATTAATTGATGACAATTATCGTCCGTTATTGAGTATGCTTGAGAAACGTGGCAGCAGACACGACAAAGAATAATATGTAAAATCACATAAAAAAACCGCTTGAGTTTCGTCTTGTGAAATTCAAGCGGTTTTTTTTATCTAATTTGTTTCAATATCGAAAGGCAGGCGCGTTACTTGTTCTTCATCTAATTCGAATGTACCTGCAGTAATTCGATTTAAAAAGTTGATAAAGTCTTCGTAATCATCTTCTAATACATCGATACGGTAACTCACTTTATCTGTATACATCGTATCTCTTAAAATGAAGTTTGTTGATTGCAGTTCGTATTCGAATTTACCTGTCTGTTCATAACTGATTGTAACTGTAGTGGGTATCGCATTACGTAATTCAACACGTCCGCCTTCTTTGATCGCATCACGAACGGCGCCACTGTACGCTCTGATTAAGCCGCCTGTACCAAGTTTGATGCCGCCGAAGTAACGTGTCACTACAGCTGCAGTATTATGTGTCTCAAGTTTTTTTAGAATTTCTAACATTGGTACGCCAGCTGTACCACTTGGTTCTCCATCGTCATTTGCTTTTTGAATCAACATACTATCGCCGATGGTATACGCTGAACAGTTATGTGTGGCATCGCGATGTTCTTTTTTAACTTCATCAATAAAAGCTTTTGCCTCATCTTCACTTTCTACTGGCTTAATATGAGCGATAAAACGTGACTTGTTAATCACATTTTCAATCACGTATTCTTGTTTAATCGTAATAATATGATTCTCCATTTTATGACATCCTTTAACTAGTTCCTATGACAATAGAAATGCTTGTCTTTGCTTCTATTATACATGCTCCGGATATTTTTTCTAAATGGAAGAATCAATTTTCTTTTTTAATAAAATAGGGTATGATTGACAATGAGTATATTTGAGGAGGAAAATCATGAAGATTGCTGTAATGACGGATTCTACAACATCATTAACACAAGCTTTATTAGATGAATATGATATTTCGGTTGTACCATTAAGTGTGATATTTGAAAATGGAGATTCCTTTATTGAAAGAGAGGATATTCAACCAAGTGAATTATATCAGCGTATGCGTTCAGAAACGCAAATTCCGACAACGAGTCAGCCTGCTATTGGTAAAGTCGTAGAAGAATATGAGAAACTCAAAGATGAAGGATATACAGATGTTATCGGTTTGTTCTTATCAGCAGGTATCAGTGGTACATACCAATCAGCAACACAAGCTGGCGAAATGGTCGAAGGCATTAACGTGCACACATTCGATTCAAAATTATCAGGTATGATTTTAGGCGGATATGTGGTTTATGCTGCTGAACGCGTAAGAGAAGGTGCATCTCCCGAAACAATCATCGATGAATTATTAGAGATGCGTGAACATACAGGGGCAGAAGTTGTTGTAGATGACTTAAAAAACTTACAAAAGAGCGGCCGTATTACAGGTGCACAAGCGTTTATCGGTACATTGTTAAAAATGAAACCTGTCTTAAAATTCGAGGATGGCGTGATTGTACCATTAGATAAAGTGCGTACGAAAAAACGTGCTGTCAAACGCATTGAAGACGGTGTGTTAGAAAAAGTTAAAGATTATGATGAGGTTACACTCTATGTCGTTAATGGTGATTCAAGAGAAGATGGCTTGAAACTTTATGAGAATTTGAAAAAACGTTGCCCTGATCATTATGTGATCAACTATTCGGATTTCAGTCCGGTTATCGCATCCCATTTAGGTGTCGGCAGTGTCGCATTAGGTTTCACTAATAAACGTATTCCATCTTTAGAAAATCGTCCAGAGGACTATGTAGAACAATAATAAATTTAAATACAATTTTTCGGGCAAATGAAGTCCACTGTATCAAACAGTGACTTGATTTGTCTTTTTTTATTTAGGAGGGATTATACTGACAACAATTAAGCATTATGGAAAGTTAGTCAGAAGTACGAAACATCTGACTGATGAAACGATTATCTATCAAGGACCAGGTGTGATACAAAATGACAAAGGAAAATGGTATTGTCAGCAATGTGGAACACCTCATCAAGACGAGTATTATACGTATCATTCAAAAATTCACGATCAACCGATAACTTATTGTCGAAGTTGTTTATCACTCGGTCGTATGGATAGCTTTAAGCCAATATATATTACCAAAACTGCATATCAAATTAGTTCAGGAGAATATCATTTGGACTTTGAACTGTCTGAACAACAAGCCTATGCTTCCTCACATATTATTCGAGCGATTCAACAGCAGGAAAATTTATTACTATATGCGGTAACAGGTGCAGGAAAAACAGAAATGATGTTTGCGGGAATTCAACATGCCAGACAACAAGGTATGAATGTGGCGATTGTATCACCGCGTGTCGATGTGGTCATTGAAATCAGCAAGCGTATTATCGAATCGTTTAAAGGTGAACTT
Source organism: Staphylococcus sp. HMSC061G12 (assembly GCF_001838465.1). Taxonomy (NCBI): domain Bacteria; kingdom Bacillati; phylum Bacillota; class Bacilli; order Caryophanales; family Staphylococcaceae; genus Staphylococcus; species Staphylococcus sp. HMSC061G12. Next base: position 22,117 of record NZ_KV837055.1, on the reverse strand, counting down.
ATAGACGTCTTGTACCAAGGACAAAGCCAGACGTATCAAGGTCATTTTGTCATTGCGACGGTGCATCAATTATATCGCTTTAAACAACACTTTGATGTGATATATATTGATGAGGTTGATGCATTTCCGCTTGCGATGGATCCTTTATTGATGCAGACACTCATTCAAGCCTCAGCTTCTGCTTATAGTCATATTTATATGACAGCTACGCCTTCCTCACGTTTATTAAAACAATTCAAAAAAGAGAATATCATTACTTTACCAGCGCGTTATCATCGTAAACCGCTTCCCGTCCCCAAATTCCACTACTTCAAATTCAAACCGAAACGCATGCAACGCTATTTACTCGAACTTCTTCGAAAACAACTTGAAAACCAACGCGTCACTTTAGTCTTCTTTAATCAAATTGAAGCGATGGAACAAGCCTTGGCACACTATCAAAAATATTTCAAAGACATGGTGGCAGTTCATAGTGAAGATGCCTTACGTTTTGAGAAAGTAGAAGCTTTAAGAGCAGGTAAACATCCGATTATCTTCACGACCACGATTTTAGAACGGGGTTTCACGATGGCACATTTAGATGTCATTGTCATCGACAGCCAAAGTTTCCAAACTGCAGCTTTAGTTCAAATTGCAGGACGTACAGGACGTAAATTACAAGATACCAGCGGCTTAGTTTTGTTTTTGCATAATGGGGTCACCTTATCTATGGTGCAAGCCAAACGCCAAATTAAACAAATGAATCAATTAGGGTTGCAAAAGGGGTGGTTGGATGCCGAAATGTAAACTATGCTTAACTCCATTTTCGGAACCTTTAACTGCCGCAAATTTTTATAAATCACCTGAAATTCTGTGTGAACATTGTCGACAGGCATTTGAAGCATGTCGTCTAGAAAAAGTAAAACGCTGTCCGCGTTGTTTAAAACCGTTAGACGAAAGTGAAGAAGCTTGTTTAGATTGTCAGTTTTTAGCTCGCAAATTCAACTTAATGCATCAACTTTATTGTGATTACCGTTATACAGGGAAAGTACGCGAGACGATTCATCAATATAAAATTGCTGGAGATACGGCATTATGTGAAGTCATCGCAAACCTTATTCGATTGCCGAAGCAACAGTATGACTATATCATTCCAATTCCTTCACCAATCGCAAGGGATCAACAAAGAACATTTAATCCAGTAGAAATGGTTTTAGCTGCAAAAGGGATTAAGTATCATTTGATACTGCAAACAGACGTTAGACCGAAACAATCCACTTTGAATAAAGCGATGCGTGCCAAAGCTCTCAATCCATTTTATATTAATCCTGCATTTCAAGATGTAGATTTACAAAATAAGCGCATTTTACTCGTAGATGATATTTATACAACAGGGCTAACGGCCCATCATGCGATTGAAGCTTTATTTATCAGAAAAGTTGGAAAAATAGATGTATTTGCTTTTGCTAGATAGTTGAAACATGTTATTATAAAGGTGAGCATTACCAATCAAAACATATATAGAGGTTAAAGGAGTCGATCACTATGATTAGATTTGAAATTCATGGAGACAACCTCACTATTACAGACGCAATTCGTAATTACATTGAGGACAAAGTTGGTAAACTAGAACGTTACTTTACAAATGTGCCGAACGTTGATGCACATGTTAAAGTAAAAACTTACGCCAATTCAAGCACTAAAATTGAAGTGACAATTCCGCTTAAAGACGTGACACTTCGTGCAGAAGAAAGAAACGACGATTTATATGCGGGCATTGATTTAATCACTAACAAATTAGAACGTCAAGTGCGTAAGTACAAAACACGCGTTAATCGTAAAAAACGTAAAGAGAATGAGAAAGAACCATTCCCATCAATCCCAGCAGCTACACCAGAAACTGCTGATCAAGATAACAATGATGAAATCGAAATCATTCGTTCTAAACAATTCAGCTTAAAACCGATGGATTCTGAAGAAGCCGTATTACAAATGGACTTATTAGGTCATGACTTCTTCATCTTTACAGACCGTGATACAGATGGTACAAGCATCGTTTATCGCAGAAAAGATGGAAAATACGGTTTAATTGAAACAGTTGAAAATTAATAATTAATGTCTCATGAGAGGCTCGCAGCTGTGAGGTTGCGAGTCTCTTTTTTAATGACTACTAATTTCAAAGATTAAGTTTGTATTAATAAGATTGTATTTGATTGATTTCAGTAAGTTGAACGTGTCAAAATATAGAGGATATGTTTGAAACGTGTAATGCACCAACAACACAAATAGAAACTTTGGATTAAGTGAAGAAAATCATAAACACTGATACTTATAAATAAAGAGTTATCAACTATTAGATTGAGTATATAAGTGTAACTTTTACGATATAAATGGTAAGATGAATTGTTGTAAGCCAAACAGTTTTTATACCAAAGGAGCGAACAGAATGGGTTTTTTATCAAAAATTGTTGACGGCAATAAGAGAGAAATTAAACGCCTAGGTAAGCAAGCGGACAAAGTACTCGCATTAGAAGAGGAAATGTCGATTCTTACTGATGAAGAAATTAGAAATAAAACACAAGAACTTAAAGAACGAGTTCAAGCTGAAGAAGATGTAGTTAAACAAGATAAAATATTAGACGAAATCCTTCCTGAAGCCTTTGCTTTAGTAAGAGAAGGGGCTAAACGTGTGTTCAATATGTCACCTTACCGTGTCCAAGTCATGGGTGGTATCGCGATTCATAACGGTGACATTTCAGAAATGAGAACCGGTGAAGGTAAAACGTTGACAGCGACAATGCCGACGTATTTGAACGCTTTAGCAGGTCGCGGTGTACACGTTATTACAGTCAACGAATATTTAGCAAGTGTACAAAGTGAAGAAATGGCTGAGTTATATAACTTCTTAGGTTTATCTGTAGGATTAAACTTAAACAGTTTATCAACAGAGGAGAAACGCCAAGCCTATAATGAAGATATCACGTACAGTACTAACAACGAACTTGGTTTCGATTACTTACGTGACAACATGGTGAATTATGCAGAAGAACGTGTTATGCGTCCGCTTCACTTCGCCATCATTGATGAGGTCGACTCTATCTTAATCGACGAAGCACGTACACCTTTAATTATTTCTGGTGAAGCAGAAAAATCAACTTCACTTTACACACAAGCGAACGTATTCGCGAAAATGTTGAAAGCTGAAGATGATTATAACTATGATGAGAAAACAAAATCTGTTCAATTAACAGATCAAGGTGCAGATAAAGCTGAACGTATGTTTAAACTGGATAACTTATATGATTTAAACAACGTAGATATTATTACACATATCAATACAGCATTACGTGCCAACTATACACTACAACGTGATGTCGACTACATGGTGACAGATGGTGAAGTATTAATCGTTGACCAATTTACAGGTCGTACAATGCCAGGTCGTCGTTTCTCAGAAGGGTTGCATCAAGCGATTGAAGCAAAAGAAGGCGTGCAAATCCAAAATGAATCTAAGACAATGGCATCGATTACGTTCCAAAACTTCTTCCGTATGTACAACAAATTATCTGGTATGACAGGTACAGCGAAAACTGAGGAAGAGGAGTTCCGTAATATCTATAACATGACAGTTACGCAAATTCCGACGAACCGTCCTGTACAACGTATCGACAAACCTGATTTAATTTATATTAGTCAAAAAGGTAAATTCGACGCGGTGGTTGAAGATGTTGTAGAAAAACATAAAAAAGGTCAACCGATTCTTTTAGGTACAGTAGCGGTTGAAACTAGTGAATATATTTCTAAGTTATTGAAAAAACGCGGCGTACGTCATGACGTCTTAAACGCGAAAAACCATGAGCGTGAAGCAGAAATCGTTTCTACTGCAGGTCAAAAAGGTGCTGTAACGATTGCGACAAACATGGCCGGTCGTGGTACAGATATCAAACTTGGCGAAGGTGTCGAAGAACTGGGCGGTTTAGCAGTTATCGGTACAGAACGTCATGAATCACGTCGTATCGATGACCAATTACGTGGTCGTTCTGGTCGTCAAGGTGACAGAGGTGAAAGTCGTTTCTACTTATCACTTCAAGACGAATTAATGGTACGTTTCGGTTCAGAACGTCTTCAAAATATGATGGGCCGTTTAGGTATGGATGATTCTACACCGATTGAATCTAAAATGGTTTCTCGTGCTGTAGAGTCTGCACAAAAACGTGTGGAAGGTAATAACTTCGATGCGCGTAAACGTATCCTTGAATATGACGAAGTATTACGTAAGCAACGTGAAATTATTTACGGTGAACGTAACAGCATTATCGATAATGAAGAAAGTTCTGATCTTGTAAAAACAATGATGCGTTCAACACTAGATCGCGCCATCGGTTATTATGTAAATGATGACTTAGATGAAGTAGATTACGATCCATTCATTAATTATGTAGAAGATGTCTTCTTACATGAAGGTGAATTAGATATCTCTGAAATCAAAGGTAAAGATAGAGAAGATATCTTTGATACAGTATGGGAAAAAGTTGAAGCTGCTTATGAAAAACAAAAAGCTAATATTCCTGAGCAATTTAATGAATTCGAACGTATGATTTTATTACGTTCTATCGATAGTCGTTGGACAGACCATATCGATACGATGGACCAATTACGTCAAGGTATTCATTTACGCTCATACGGACAACAAAACCCACTTCGTGATTATCAAAATGAAGGACATCAACTTTTCGATAATATGATGATGAATATCGAAGAAGATGTCAGCAAATATATCCTTAAGTCTGTCATCACAGTAGAAGATGATGTGGAACGTGATAAAGCAAAGGAGTATAAAGGGCAGCATGTCTCAGCTGAAGACGGTAAAGAGAAAGTCAAAGCGAAACCGATTGTGAAAGGCGACCAAGTCGGCCGTAACGATCCTTGCCCATGCGGAAGCGGCAAGAAATACAAAAACTGCTGCGGCAAATAGTATGCATTTCTAAGAACCATTGCGTATTGTAAGGAAGAAAATTTGGTCTTCCTTACAGGCAGTCGGTTCTTTTTTCATACAAGCATATCTCTAAGTTATGCTAAAATAGGAAAAGTATAGAACAAACTAATCAATCAATGTACAGGAGAGAAAAAAGATGGAACTATCTGAAATTAAGCGTAATATCGCGAACTATAGTGAAAAATTAGAACAACTTAGGGGGTCTCTTTGACTTAGAAGAAAAAGAGACAAACATCCAAGAATATGAAGAAATGATGACAGAACCGACATTCTGGGATGATCAAAATAAAGCGCAAGAAATTATTGATAAAAATAATGCGTTAAAGTCAGTAGTGCAAGGCTATCGTGATTTAGAAGCAGAAATCGAAGATATGAACGCGACGCACGAATTACTGCAAGAAGAATATGATGAAGAATTAAAAGCAGACTTAGAAGAAGAAACTGTAAACTTTAAAAGTAAATTAGATGAATTTGAATTACAGTTATTATTAAATGGACCTTATGATGATAACAATGCAATCTTAGAATTGCATCCAGGTGCTGGCGGTACAGAATCACAAGACTGGGCGAGCATGTTGCTTCGTATGTATCAACGCTATGCTGAAGATAAAAACTTTAAAGTAGAAGTAGCAGATTATTTACCTGGTGATGAAGCGGGCGTTAAAAGTGTGACATTGTTAATCAAAGGTCATAATGCGTATGGCTATTTAAAAGCTGAAAAAGGTGTGCATCGTTTAGTACGTATTTCACCGTTCGACTCATCAGGCAGACGTCATACGTCATTCGTCTCTTGTGATGTCATCCCTGAATTCAATAATAATGAAATCGAAATCGATATTAACCCGGATGATATTACAGTCGATACGTTCAGAGCATCAGGTGCCGGTGGTCAGCACATCAACAAAACAGAGTCTGCCATCCGTATTACCCACCATCCAACAGGTATTGTGGTAAATAACCAAAATGAACGTTCACAAATTAAGAACCGTGAAGCGGCTATGAAAATGTTGAAATCTAAATTGTATCAATTGAAATTAGAAGAACAAGAAAAAGAAATGGCTGAAATCCGAGGCGAACAAAAAGACATCGGCTGGGGCAGTCAGATTCGTTCTTATGTTTTCCATCCATATTCAATGGTGAAAGATCACCGTACGAATGAAGAAACAGGTAACGTTAACGCAGTAATGGATGGAGAAATAGGGCCATTCATTGAAGCGTACTTACGTACACAAATGGATAACCGTGACGCGTAATGTCACAAATCAAGACCAGAGTATAATATACTTTGGTCTTTTATTTTTTATCAAACAAAAAACATTATTGATAAAAGTAAATTTAGATGTTAAATGCATGAGTTAATATTACTGTTATGTTACAAAGAATCCTATTAAAAAGGTTAATAAGCGTACTAGTGCCAATGATTTAGTTTAATTGACAGAAAGTTTCTTTGATTTAGAGATTAAACGATAGTATAACGTTTATATTACAACTCTATAACATTCCACCTAGAGCGGAAGGGTTGTGCTATATTGGATTTATCAATTAATGATTAAAAAATGACAGCAAAGGATGAAATAATAAATGAAGAAAGCTTTATTACTATCAGCATCATCATTAACTCTATTAACAGCATTGAATGGTGTTGCATCTGCAGAACAAACGCATGTAGTTAAAGAAGATGCTAAGTTAAGCGAAGTTGCAGCTTTGTTTGCCACTACTACTGATGAAATTAAATCACTTAATAAATTAAGCCAAGACGAAGTTAAAAAAGACACTGCTTTAGTATTACCTGACACAGACGTTGTAGAAGTTAAAGCAGGAGACACTTTAAAATCAATCGCAGCAGCACATAAAATCTCTTTAGATCAATTATACAAATTAAACCCAGGCGTGACACACATCATTTTACCTGGCGATATTTTAGCAGTTTCTGACAAAGGTGCAGCGCATTTAGAAGCGTTACATACTGGTAAAACTGTACCACAAACAGAACAAAAATCTGGTCAAGCAACAGCAAACTATGATGCACCAGCACACACAACATCAGCTCCTGTAAACTACACTGCTGATGCAGCTTATAACACAAGCTACACTAGTTATGAAGCACCATCTTATAACTATTCACAATCATATAGTGCACCAACAACGTCTTATAGTGCACCTTCATACCAAACAAGTGCACCATCTTACTATTCAGGTGCAAACCTTTACACAGCAGGACAATGTACTTCATACGCATTCGATCGTGCAGGCGGTAAAGTAGGTTCAACTTGGGGTAACGCAAATAACTGGGCAAACGCAGCGGCAGCAGCGGGACACACAGTAAACAATATTCCAGCAGCAGGTTCAATCATGCAATCTTCTGCAGGTGCTTACGGTCACGTAGCATATGTTGAAGGTGTTAACAGCGACGGTTCAGTTCGTGTATCTGAAATGAACTACGGCTATGGCCCAGGTGTCGTAACTTCACGTACGATTTCAGCTGGTCAAGCAAGCGGTTATAACTTCATTCACTAATTTAAAAACGATTCGCACTGTTCTCTATTGAGAGGATGGTGCTTTTTTTTATTGGTTCAAGTGAAATGTAAAGGTTAAGTAAATCGGAAATAAATGCTTTAAATTACAGAAAGAAAAATGGTAAAGTTAAAGCAACTTCAGACATTGTGTGAAGGAAAACCACATACATTATTATAAAGTTCATAAATATAAACTCTTTATTCGTTATATTTCCGCTAGTAAAAGAAAAATGTTTTAATAAAATTGAAAGTAATCGTGATAAAGTGCTTGATATATATTCGTGTATGCGGGTATAATATTTGATTAAATAGATAAGGGGTGAGCTCAACGTGGGTGTACATCAATATTTTAAAAGATTATCTGATTTAGAAAAGCTGATACGCTTGCCTGGTAAATTCAAGTATTTTGAGCATAATGTAGCAGCACATTCATTTAAAGTAACGAAAATAGCGCAATACTTAGCCACAGTAGAAGAACATCATGGCAATGAAATTGATTGGAAAAGTTTATATGAAAAAGCTTTGAATCATGACTTTGCGGAAGTATTTACAGGGGATATTAAAACGCCTGTGAAATATGCCAGCCGTGATTTGAAGAAATTGTTCTCGCAAGTGGAAGAAGAGATGGTAGATAATTTTATTAGAGAAGAATTTCCGGAAGAATATCAAGATGTTTACAGAGAACGTCTGCAAGAAGGCAAAGATGATTCTTTAGAAGGTCAAATTTTGGCAGTAGCTGATAAAATCGACTTGTTATATGAAACATTTGGTGAAATTCAAAAGCGTAATCCAGACTCACTTTTCTTTGAAATTTATGAAATGTCTTTAGAAACTATTATGCAGTTTGATCACTTAGTGTCCGTTCAAGATTTTATCGAGAACGTCATCCCTGAAATGTTAACGGAAAACTTCATTCCACGTTCAGAGTTACGAGAATTAACAATGTCGATTTTAAATAAAAGAGACGGGTGACCGCTTATGCTTCTCATTTGGTATCTTTGTGCCTCATTTTTCCCATGTATACTTGTTGTACTATTTAGTGTAGTAACGAAAAATAAATGGGTCGGCGCAATTGTGACATTAATGCTGATCGGCGGTTCTATATATAAAGGATTCTTTCATAGTGAATGGATTATTTTTATAGATGTTGTATCTCTGCTGGCTGGTTTTGTGATTGTAGATCAATTGCGTCTTCATAAACAGCATGAAGATGATCGTTGAATAGAAATGAAACAGGTGCTTGTCTAAAAAAGACAAGTGCTTTTTGTTTGGGGAAAAAGAGTAGTTTTACGAACAGATGTTTGTATCTTTTTGACAGAATCTGTTACAATATATAGTGATGTAAAAAGTTTGAAATAGAGTAATTGAGAGTATAGAAAGACTAAATAGAACGATGAAATGAGATTTTGAGAAGTTGCGAATTAACCAGCTTAATTGCAATCTCAACATGAAGTATATGGTTGGGACAGACGACAAGTGTCTCAACCTATTTATATTTTAAAACTCATATTTTTCTATAGAAGTGTCAATAAAGGAGGATACCGAATTTTATGGAACATCATCCATTTAAAATTGTTTCTGAGTTTACCCCGCAAGGTGACCAACCAGCCGCTATCGAAAAAATTTCAAAGGGTATTAAAGAAGGTAAACGTCACCAAACGTTACTCGGAGCAACAGGTACAGGTAAGACCTTTACGATGAGTAATGTCATTCAACAAGCGGGCAAACCGACATTAGTATTAGCCCATAACAAGACCTTAGCTGGTCAATTATATAATGAGTTCAAAGAATTTTTCCCAGAAAATAGAGTAGAGTACTTTGTCAGCTTCTATGATTATTATCAACCAGAAGCTTATGTGCCATCTACTGACACATTTATCGAAAAAGATGCGACAATCAATGATGAAATTGACCAATTACGTCACTCAGCAACAAGTTCACTCTTTGAGCGTGACGATGTCATTGTTGTTGCCAGTGTCAGCAGTATCTTCGGTTTAGGGGATCCTTCTGAATATAGCAGTTTAGTAGTTAACGTCCGTCAAGGAATGGAAATGGATCGCAGTCAATTTCTACGTGCATTAGTAGATATTCAATATTCAAGAAACGACATCGACTTTAAACGCGGGACATTCAGAGTTCGCGGTGATGTAGTAGAAGTCTTCCCGGCGTCTCGAGATGAAATGTGTATCCGTGTAGAATTCTTCGGTGATGAAATTGATCGTATCAGCGAAGTAAACTATTTAACAGGTGAAGTATTACGTGAAAGAGAACACTTCTCTATCTTCCCGGCATCCCACTTCGTAACTAGAGATGAAAAATTGGAATTAGCGATTCAACGTATCGAAAAAGAATTAGCAGATCGCTTAAAGTATTTAAGAGAGAATAATAAATTATTAGAAGCGCAACGCTTAGAACAACGTACGAACTATGACCTTGAAATGATGAGAGAGATGGGCTTTTGTTCAGGAATTGAGAACTATTCAGTCCACTTGAGTTTAAGAGATTATGGTTCAACACCGTATACGTTATTAGATTATTTCGGTGATGACTGGTTAATTATGATTGATGAATCTCACGTTACATTACCACAAGTCAGAGGGATGTATAACGGAGATAAAGCACGTAAACAAGTTTTAGTTGACCATGGTTTCAGACTTCCGAGTGCTTTGGATAACCGTCCATTAACATTCGAAGAGTTTGAGAAAAAAGCACATCAATTAGTTTATGTGACTGCGACACCTGGGCCTTATGAACTAGAACATTCAGATGAAGTTGTTGAGCAAATTATTCGACCAACGGGCTTATTAGACCCTAAAATAGATGTCCGTCCGACGAAGAATCAAATTGATGATTTATTAAGTGAAATTCAAGATAGAATTGATAAAAATGAACGTGTACTCATTACAACGTTAACGAAAAAGATGAGTGAAGATTTAACGACTTATATGAAAGAAGCGGGAATTAAAGTCAATTACCTGCATTCAGAAATAAAAACATTAGAACGAATTGAAATCATTCGTGACTTACGTATGGGTACGTATGATGCGGTTGTCGGTATTAACTTACTAAGAGAAGGTATTGATATCCCAGAAGTTTCTTTAGTTGTAATTTTAGATGCGGATAAAGAAGGTTTCTTACGTTCTAACCGTTCATTAATTCAAACCATCGGCCGTGCTGCGCGTAATGAGCATGGTGAAGTAATCATGTATGCGGATAAGATTACAGATTCTATGCAGTATGCGATTGATGAAACAGAACGCCGTCGTAAAATTCAACAAGCATACAACGAAGAACATGGTATTACACCGAAAACAATTCGTAAGAAAATCCATGACGTTATTAGTGCGACAGTGGAAACAGATGAAGAAAATGAAAAAGAACAAAAAGTCGTACCTAAGAAATTAACGAAAAAAGAACGTGAAAAAACAATTGAAAATATAGAAAAAGAAATGAAACAAGCAGCGAAAGACTTAGACTTTGAGCGAGCAACAGAGCTAAGAGACATGTTGTTTGAACTGAAAGCAGAAGGGTGAGGTGACATGTGTGAGTAAGAAAGATCCATCTATTGTGGTCAAAGGTGCACGTGAAAATAATTTAAAAAGTGTCAATGTGGAATTGCCTAAAAATAAATTGATTGTGATGACTGGACTATCAGGTTCAGGTAAGTCATCTTTGGCTTTCGACACGATTTATGCAGAAGGACAACGCCGTTATGTAGAATCATTAAGTGCTTACGCACGTCAATTCTTAGGACAAATGGATAAGCCGGATGTTGATACGATTGAAGGGTTATCTCCGGCAATTTCGATTGACCAAAAAACGACAAGTAAAAACCCGAGATCTACGGTTGCGACGGTAACAGAAATTTATGATTATATTCGTTTATTATATGCACGTGTCGGAAAAGCATTTTGTCCACATCATGGTATTGAAATTGAATCACAAACAGTACAACAAATGGCTGACCGTATTTTAGAGTTAGAAGAACGTACTAAAATTCAGTTGATGGCACCAATTGTGAATCACCGTAAAGGTTCACATGAAAAACTGCTTCAAGATATCAGTAAAAAAGGGTATGTACGTGTCAGAGTAGATGGTGACATTCATGATATCAATGATGTGCCAGAACTAGATAAGAATAAAAATCATACGATTGAAGTTGTTGTTGACCGTCTTGTGGTGAAAGAAGGTATTGAATCACGTCTGGCTGACTCTATTGAAACAGCGTTAGAACTGGCAGAAGGGAACTTAACAGTCGATGTGATTGGCGGAGAACCTTTAAAATTCTCTGAAAATCATGCTTGTCCGATTTGCGGATTCAGCATTGGTGAATTAGAACCGCGTATGTTCAGTTTCAACAGCCCATTCGGTGCATGTCCAACTTGTGATGGTTTAGGACAAAAATTAAAAGTAGACGTAGATTTGGTTATTCCAGATCCGAATGTATCGTTGCGTGAAGGTGCGATTGTACCTTGGGAACCAAAAAGTTCTGACTTCTATCCAACATTATTAAAACGTGTCGCAGAAGTGTATAAAATTGATATGGACAGACCGTTTAAAAAATTAACCGACCGTCAAAAAGACATCATTTTATACGGTTCAAAAGGTAAAGAGATTACTTTTACTTTCGAACAACGTAATGGTGCATCACGCACAAGAACGATGGAGTTTGAAGGCGTTGTGCCAAACATTGAACGTCGTTATCATGAATCTCCATCAGAATATGTTCGTGAAATGATGCAGAAATATATGACGGAATTACCTTGTGAAACATGTCATGGTAAACGTTTAAGCCAAGAAGCATTATCTGTGTATGTTTCAGGTTTGAATATCGGAGAAGTTGTAGAGTATTCCATTAAAGAAGCATTGCATTTCTTCGAAAACATCGATTTATCTGAACAAGACCGTAAGATTGCAGATTTAATATTGAAAGAAATTATCTCAAGATTGTATTTCTTAAATAACGTTGGTTTAGATTATTTAACGTTAAATCGTTCATCAGGTACATTATCTGGTGGTGAAGCGCAACGTATTCGTTTAGCCACACAAATCGGTTCACGTTTAACGGGTGTATTATATGTGTTAGATGAGCCTTCTATTGGTTTGCATCAAAGAGATAATGACCGTTTAATCAACACATTGAAAGAAATGCGTGATCTAGGTAATACGCTGATTGTGGTTGAACATGATGATGATACGATGAGAGAAGCGGATTATCTTGTAGACGTAGGTCCTGGTGCAGGCGATTACGGTGGTGAAATTGTCGCAGCAGGTACACCTAAACAAGTCATGCGTAATTCTAAATCATTAACAGGTCAGTATCTGAGCGGTAAGAAACGTATTGAAGTCCCAGAACACCGCAGACCTGTGACAGACCGTAAACTAAAAGTACGCGGTGCCAGCAGTAACAACTTAAAAGACGTAGATGTAGACTTCCCGCTTTCTACAATGACTGTTGTTACAGGTGTTTCTGGGTCAGGTAAAAGTTCATTAGTGAACGAAGTACTGTATAAAACATTGGCACAAAAATTAAACCGTTCGAAAGTCAGACCAGGTAAAGTGGATAAAATTGAAGGTATTGATCAACTTGATAAAGTGATTGATATTGACCAATCTCCGATTGGACGTACACCACGTTCAAACCCAGCAACTTACACAGGCGTTTTTGATGATATCCGTGATGTTTTCGCATCAACAAACGAAGCGAAAATCAGAGGGTATCAAAAAGGACGTTTCAGCTTTAACGTTAAAGGTGGACGTTGTGAAGCATGTAAAGGTGACGGGATTATCAAAATTGAAATGCATTTCTTACCAGATGTGTATGTACCTTGTGAAGTATGTGGCGGTAAACGCTATAACCGTGAAACGTTAGAAGTGACTTATAAAGGTAAAAATATCTCTGAAGTATTAGAAATGACCGCTGAAGATGCGACACATTTCTTTGAAAATATCCCTAAAATCAAACGTAAGCTACAAACATTAGTCGATGTTGGTTTAGGTTACGTGAAGCTCGGCCAACCTGCGACGACATTGTCAGGTGGGGAAGCTCAGCGTGTGAAACTCGCATCAGAACTGCATAAACGTTCAACAGGCCGTTCTATCTATATCTTAGATGAACCGACAACAGGTCTGCATGTGGATGACATTCGTCGTTTATTAAAAGTATTGAACCGTATTGTAGATAACGGAGATACTGTTGTGATTATTGAACATAACTTGGATGTCATAAAAACAGCAGATTACTTGATTGATTTAGGTCCTGAAGGCGGCGATGGCGGAGGAACAATCGTTGCGACAGGTACACCTGAAGAAATCGCCGCATCTCCAGATTCTTATACAGGCAAATATTTGAAAACAGTATTAGAACGTGATGCAGCACAAACAAGTCAATAACCAGATTAAGACATTTCACTTAAAGCAGTGGAATGTCTTTTTTTATGACTTCAAAGAAAAAAGTTTGATTTTTGAACACATATAAGAAATGATAAGATGAATAGAGATAAAACCAATAACGTTTCTGCATTCTTTTTTGATATGATAGAGATGAGCATATAACGAAGAATGTTGATTGAGGTGAAAATATGTTAAGTGCTAGAGCTATAGTAAACAGATTCAAGTTAAATTTAGTAGCCGGAGAAGAAGGATTGGATCGTCCGATTCATAATACAGATATTTCACGTCCAGGTTTGGAAATGGCGGGGTACTTTTCGCATTATGCGTCTGACCGTATTCAATTATTAGGGACAACTGAATTATCATTTTATAATTTATTACCAGATAAAGAACGACAAGGCAGATTACGTAAGTTATGCCGTCCTGATACACCGGCAATTATCGTTACACGTGATATTGAGCCGCCAGAAGAATTAGTCAATGCGGCACAAGAGCTTAGTGTACCATTACTCACATCTAAAGATGCGACAACAAGTTTAATGAGCCGATTAACTACATATCTTGAACATGAACTTGCGAAAACAACATCTTTACATGGTGTATTAGTAGACGTATATGGTGTAGGTGTTTTAATTACTGGTGATTCTGGTATCGGTAAAAGTGAAACAGCGTTAGAGTTAGTAAAACGTGGACACCGTCTTGTTGCGGATGATAATGTGGAGATTCGTGAAATCACGAAAGATGAATTGATTGGTAAACCACCGAAATTAATCGAACATTTATTAGAAATCAGAGGACTTGGGATTATTAACGTAATGACGTTATTTGGTGCAGGTTCGATTTTGACAGAGAAGAAAATCGGTTTGAATATCAATTTGGAAAACTGGGATAAAGATAAGCTATACGACCGTGTAGGTTTGAATGAAGAAACCTTACGTATTTTAGATACTGAAATCACAAAGAAAACAATTCCGGTAAGACCGGGTAGAAATGTGGCAGTTATTATTGAAGTTGCGGCGATGAATTATCGCTTGAACATTATGGGCATCAATACAGCTGAAGAATTTAACGAACGTTTAAATGCCGAAATACTTAGAAAAAATGAACATAAAGAGGAGTAAGCTAGATGTTGTTTAACTTAGGTTATATTGATCCGGTGGCCTTCAGCTTAGGCCCGATTGATGTGCGATGGTATGGGATTATTATTGCCTTCGGCATCTTATTAGGTTATTTTATTGCGCAGGCGACCGCAAAGAAAGTAGGCTATCATCAAGATGCATTGATTGATATTATCTTTTGGAGTGCTATTTTCGGCTTTGTGGCAGCACGGATTTATTTCGTGATTTTCCAATGGCCATACTACGCCGCAAATCCTTCAGAGATACCGATGATATGGCATGGCGGTATCGCCATTCATGGTGGTTTGATTGGTGGATTTATCACAGGCATTATTGTGTGTAAAATGAACAATCATAACCCTTGGCAAATTGGAGATATTGTTGCACCAAGTATTATCTTAGCGCAAGGTATTGGACGCTGGGGGAACTTTATGAACCATGAAGCACATGGGGGACCTGTGTCTCAAAGTTTCCTAGAGAACCTTCATATTCCAAGATTTATTATTGATAATATGTATATTGATGGGCAGTACTATCAACCGACTTTCTTATATGAATCAGTTTGGGATGTGCTTGGCTTTGCGTTATTACTATTTTTACGTAAGCACTTAAGAATTGGTGAAACATTCTTCTTATACTTGATTTGGTATTCAATCGGCAGATTCTTTGTCGAAGGTATGCGTACAGATAGTTTAATGTTGACAAGCAATATCAGAGTGGCACAGGTGATGTCTGTTATCTTGATTATTATCAGTGTCGTTATGATTATCTATCGTCGAATGAAGAAACAACCACCTAAATTTAAAGATGCCAGAAACTTGGCATGGCCGAAATAAGAGGAGATTAAATGAGACGTTATAAAAAAGTAGCGGGCAGTCAATCGCAGATTAATCCGCTTTGGAGAATGTATCATTTTATCACAGTGAAAAAAGCATTTAGACAAACGATTATGATTGAGATTGCACGGTATATTCCATCGTTGAAATTAAAACGATGGATTTACCGTGCTTGTTTAGGTATGCAGGTTGGAAAGCACACAGCTTTTGCCTATAAAGTGATGCCGGATATCTTATATCCGCATCTAATTCAAGTTGGAGATAATTGTGTGATAGGGTATAATACAACAATATTGACCCATGAATTTTTAGTTTCAGAGTTGAGAGTGGGAAAAGTTGAAATCGGTCATCATACATTAATCGGTGCCAATGTGACAATTTTACCTGGGGTTAAAATTGGTAGTCATGTCAAAATCGGTGCAGGTACGGTAGTTAATAAAGATGTACCAGATGGCGCTTTAGCTTTCGGCAATCCCATGCAGATCAGATTATAAGTGAGAGGAGGGGCAATACAATGACATCAGAACCATCTAAAAAAGTGATTCCAATGACGCAAGATGCATCACTTTTTAAACGACTGGCAGCGTCAAAACTAAAACATAGAGATTATCAAAAAGCCGCAGAGTACTATCATAAAGTCCTTGAATTGTCGCCTTCTGACTTTGAAGCGCTTCAAGATTATACAACCGCACTGACTGAAGTGGGCCAAGCTAAGCAAGTTGTTGGACGTTATTATGATTTCATTGCGAAAGGTGAACATGTAGAATCATCCTATTATCAACTCAGTCAAATATATACGAATTTACAAGATCCGAATAAAGCATTTTGTTTCGGGATGAATTATGTGTTGCTGTCAGAGGATGAAGACTATAGAAAAGAACTAGAAGAAACCTTTGAAGTTGTCTATAAGGATGTAGATGTACTTGAAAAAGAGAGCCAAGTATTCGCAGTTCAGATTATTTTTCAATATCTTTTCTCTCAAGGAAAGTTAGAAGAAGCGAAAAAGTTTATTCAACGCCAAGAAATGACAGTACGTACGCATGAAAGTGTACGCAATTTATTAGCAATGATACATCTGTATTTAGGAAACTATGATATCGCACGTAATATGTTGAAACAGCTTTTAAAAGAAAATCAGACGGATGTTTATGCATTATGTCATTATACGTTATTACTTTATAACACAAATGACAAAGCTTATCCGAACTATCTGCAATCATTGTCTAAAGTTGTACCAATGAATGATGAAGAAAGTTTCAAACTTGGTATTGTCCTCAGCTATCTACAAAAGTTCAGTGCTTCGCAAAAATTATTGTATCCTTTGTTTAAAAAAGGTAAATTCATTTCCATGCAAATGTTTCATGCGTTAAGCGTCAACTTTTATCACCTGGGAAATAAAGAACAAAGTAAGGTGTTTTGGGAAAAGCTTGAAGCAATGACAGATACACCTCCAGGACCGCCACCTTGGTTGATTTCTGAAAAAAATCTCTATTTCCATTCGCATATTGCGCCGCTATTGATTAGTGAAGACAGCCATGAACGTATTTATGGGATTTTCTTATTAGAACAGATGAATGGCAGAGAACTATTAATTACAGAAGAAATTTGGAATGTATTAGAAACGATGAATGAATACGAAAAACTATATCTGACATATTTGATAAAAGGATTGAAATTAGTCAAATTAGATTTCATTCATCGAGGCATGTTAACCTTGTATGAGAAAGAGGCTTTAAGAGAATATCAATCTTTATTTGTACATTGGATTGATCGAGCTGAAGGAATCATTGCACAAGAATATGATTTGGAAAAAGTAGAAGGGTATGTGGCAGCGTGTGTGTATCTCTTCTTTAAAACACGACCCGATGCTTATACGAAAAAAGCTATTACAGAATGGTTCGGTATATCTATGTACCGTTTGAATAAATCAATTGAAATTCTACTAGAAGTTTAAAAGTTGTGTATGTAAAATAGTACAATTCACAATTTGAGCATAAAAGTATATTTCAAGAAAGCTCTATCTTATAATGAGTGTGATTAAATACTAGGAGGCAAGAAGAATGACTAAACAACAACCTGATTATGATGTTGTAATTATCGGCGCAGGCCCAGCAGGTATGACTGCAGCCGTATATGCTTCTCGCGCGGACTTAAAAACTGTAATGATCGAACGTGGTGTGCCAGGCGGACAAATGGCAAACACTGAAGATGTTGAAAACTTCCCAGGATTCGAATCAATTTCTGGTCCTGATTTATCAACAAAAATGTTTGATCATGCGCAAAAATTCGGCGCTGTTTATCAGTACGGCGATATTAAAGCGATTGAAGATAAAGGCGATATTAAAGAAGTCTTTTATGGAGATAAATCTGTTACTGCATATGCGGTGATTATCGCAACAGGTGCAGAATACAAAAAAATCGGTGTGCCAGGTGAAGAAGAACTTGGCGGCCGCGGTGTAAGTTACTGTGCAGTATGTGACGGTGCATTCTTCAAAGGCAAAAACTTATACGTTATCGGCGGTGGAGACTCTGCAGTAGAAGAAGGTAACTTCTTAACTAAATTTGCGGACAGTGTTACTGTCGTTCACCGTAGAGATAAATTACGTGCACAAAAAATCTTACAAGATCGTGCATTCAAAAACGAAAAAATGCACTTTATCTGGAATCACACATTAGCATCTATTAATGAAAAAGACGGTAAAGTCGGCTCAGTTACTTTACAATCTACAGTAGATGGTAAAGAAGAAACATTAGACGCTGATGGTGTATTCGTTTATATCGGTATGAAACCTTTAACTGCACCGATTGTTGATTTAGGTATCACAAACGAAGCAGGTTACATCGTAACAAACGAAGAAATGGAAACAAAAGTTCCTGGTATCTTCGCAGCAGGCGATGTGCGTGAAAAAGGTTTACGACAAATCGTTACAGCTACTGGAGACGGTAGTATCGCAGCTCAAAATGCGCAAGGCTATATCGAAGAATTGAAAGATAAACTAGAAGCAGAAGAAGCATAATAAAAAACGAAGAAGGTTTGAGTAGTGCATGAAGCGGTTTAAACCATGCATCTATTCAAACCTTTTTACATATTCCATAGTAATCATGTTCAAGTTAGAATGTAATATGATACTATGATAAAGATAAGGATATTATGAGCGAATTAATTACAGGATGGTGTCGTTATGCAACATGAAGAAAATGAAGTCGTAAATAAGAGTGAATTATTAGTGGTTACTGGTATGTCGGGGGCTGGGAAGTCTGTAGTTTTACAGAGTTTAGAAGATTTAGGGTACTTTTGTGTAGACAATTTACCACCGATTTTACTGCCGAAATTTGTGGAGTTGATGGAGCAAGGCACACCATCTTTACAAAAAGTAGCAATTGCGATTGATTTACGCGGTCGCGAATTTTTCAAATCCTTAGTAAAAGAAGTAGATTTTTTACGCAGCAAGAATCGCATTATAGTAGACGTGATGTTTGTCGAGGCAAGTGAAGCAAAATTAATTTCAAGATATAAAGAAACACGCCGTGCACACCCATTAAGTGATAACGGTCAAAATTCATTGATTAATTCTATTAGAGAAGAACGTCAATCATTATCTGAAATCCGTAGTTTTGCGAACTTTGTCATAGATACAACAGACTTAAATCCAAAAGAATTACGTGCAAAAATAAACAAATTGTTTAATAGAGATGATATCGAAACATTTAGTATTAGTGTAACGAGCTTTGGCTTCAAACATGGCATCCAACAAGATGCAGATTTAGTCTTTGATGTGAGATTCTTACCGAATCCATTTTATGTAAAAGAGTTACGTCCTTTAACCGGTAATGATGACGCTGTATATCAATATGTCATGAAATGGCAAGAAACAGCCATCTTTTATGATAAGTTATTAGACTTATTGAAATTTATGATTCCGGGCTATAAAAAAGAAGGCAAGACACAATTAGTGATTGCGATCGGATGTACAGGCGGACAGCATCGTTCTGTTGCCTTAGCGAAACGATTAGCCGAAGACTTGAATGATAGTTACGACTATAATGTTTACGTTCATCATAGAGATGCACATATCGAAAGTGGCGAGAGAAATGAAAAAGCTTAAAATCGTATTAATCGGGGGCGGTACAGGTTTATCTGTATTGGCTCGTGGTTTAAAAGATTATCCTATCGATATTACCGCAATTGTGACGGTAGCAGACGATGGGGGAAGTACAGGTAAAATCAGAAGTGAAATGGACATTCCCGCTCCTGGGGACATCCGTAACGTTATTGCGGCCTTAAGTGATACAGAACCGACTTTAAAGGAGCTGTTTCAGTACCGCTTCAAAGAGAATCAAGTGGAAGGTCATTCAGTAGGAAACCTATTGATTGCGGCACTGACAAATATTATGGATGACTTTGGTCATGCGGTTAAAGAATTAAGTAAAATTTTAAATATCAAAGGACGCGTGATTCCTTCAACGAATTCTAGTATTCGTTTAAATGCGGAGATGGAAGATGGAGAAATCGTGTATGGTGAGTCTAATATACCGAAGCGTCAAAAAACAATTAAGCGTGTCTTTATAGAGCCTGCAGATGTGCAGCCGATGGAAGAAGCGGTAGAGGCATTAGAAGATGCGGACTTAATCGTATTAGGCCCTGGTTCATTGTATACGAGCGTAATTTCTAATTTATGTGTGCCAGGTATCGGTGAAGCGATTGTGGATAGTGCGGCACCTAAAGTTTATGTTTCAAACGTGATGACGCAACATGGCGAAACAGATCATTTTGATGTGATGGATCATATTCAAGCAATGCATAATCACATGAAAACAAATTTTATTGATTATGTGATTTGTTGTGAGAATCATCAGTACAGTAAAGACATTTTAGAAAATTACCATAAAGAACAGGCAGAACCTGTGACTTATCATAAAGAATCGATTGAAGCGGCAGGTATTGAACCGATTACTGCACAAGATTTAGTCCATGTTTCTTCGAAAAATCGTGTGCGCCATAATACAACACGCTTAGCACGCATGATTTATGAATTGGCACTTGATTTAACAAGCACAATCCAATTTAATCCGAAAAATAGAAAATTTTAAAGAAGGGAATGGCGCGGCATGAGCTTTGCATCAGACATGAAAAATGAATTGACAAGAATCGATGTCGATGATAAAAATGCGCGAGCGGAACTTAGCGCATTGATACGGATGAATGGTGCACTCAGTTTGTCGAATCAGCAATTTGTCATCAATGTACAAACTGAAAATGCGACAACAGCCAGACGTATATACTCTCTGATTAAGAAAGTATTCAATATTGAAGTTGAAATTCTTGTTCGAAAGAAAATGAAGCTGAAGAAGAACAACATTTATATCTGCAGAACGAAAATGAAGTCTCGTGAAATCTTACATGAACTTGGTATTTTAAAAGATGGTGTGTTTACACACGCTATTGATTTAGATTTGATTCGTGACGATGAGATGAGACGAAGTTATCTACGCGGTGCATTCTTAGCTGGCGGTTCTGTGAATAATCCAGAAACATCTTCTTATCATTTAGAGATATTTTCTTTATACGAAAGTCATTCAGAAGGCTTAACTGCTTTAATGAATGAATATGAATTGAATGCGAAACATTTAGAACGTAAAAAAGGAAATATCGTTTATTTGAAAGAAGCGGAGAAAATCTCTGATTTCTTGAGTTTAATCGGAGGTTATCAAGCGATGTTGAAATTTGAAGATGTGCGTATTGTCAGAGATATGCGTAATTCAGTAAATCGCTTAGTAAACTGTGAAACAGCTAATTTAAACAAAACAGTTAGTGCAGCGATGAAACAAGTTGAAAGTATTCAGTTGATTGATCAAGAAATCGGCATTGAAAACTTACCAGACCGTTTAAGAGAAATTGCGAAATTGCGTGTGGAAAATCAAGATGTCTCTCTAAAAGAATTAGGAGAAATGGTTTCTACAGGCACAATTTCGAAATCAGGTGTTAATCATCGTTTACGTAAGTTGAATGAGTTAGCAGATAAGATTAGAAGCGGTGAACATATTGAAATGTGATAAAGAAAAGCAGTCACTCATTTGAAAATTTGAACTGCTTCCCGTCAAGTAGACAGGTAAAAACAAAAAAATTTGTTGGTAACTCAAAAAATATATTTTAAAATTCACTGTACAAATGAGTTGAAATGCTCGTTTGTACAGTTTTTTTAACTATATAGCACACTTCCGTTTGTTAAAACTGATAAATATATTAGCACACTATGCTAATCACTTTTTCAAATCAGA
>NZ_KV837054.1:0-1316 GCF_001838465.1 Staphylococcus sp. HMSC061G12 | reverse complement strand
TTGATATGCTCCCCCTATAGTAGACACTAAAAAAACAAAACTATAGGAGGAGCATTTTTATGTCTAGAAATACTAAATATGATACTAATTTATTTCTATTGATATTTAGATTGTTAGATGAAGGTTACAGTTATGCGGAAGCTTTAAGAAAGAGCAATATTGAAATGAATACTAAACATTTAAGGATTAAATATAAGCAATTTAAAATGCATGGAATAGAGGCATTAGTATCAAAGAAAAATAATAATTCCTATAGTGAAACATTTAAAGAATCAGTGGTTCAAGAACACTTAACTCAAGATGTTTCAGCTGAATATTTAGCAATAAAGTATAATATACCGGCTCATAGTACTGTCAGAAATTGGATAAAACGATATACTTTAGGAAAAGAGAATGTTTCATATTCTCCATTACCAGAGGTGTATTTAATGAAGGCTAGAAAAACAACGTTCGAAGAACGTGTAGAAATAGTAGAAGCGTGTATTGAGTCAGAAAAAGATTATAAGAAAACTGCTTTAAAATTTAATGTTAATTATGGACAAGTGTACAGTTGGGTTAAGAAATACGAAAAATTCGGGAGTGCTGGTCTTATAGATGGAAGAGGCAAAGGTAAACCTACACAGGTATTGACTGAAGAAGAACAAGCATTAGCTGAAATGAAAGCTCTTGAAGAAAGAATTAAATACTTAGAAATGGAAAATAAAATTTTAAAAAAGTTGAAGGAAAAGGAAAGAGAGTTGATCAATCGCCATTTAGACAAATAATTGAATACCTTGTAATTCAAGATCTAAAAAAAGAATATCCGATAAGTCTTTTGTGCAAGATACTTGGAATATCAAGAGCAAGTTATTATAAATGGAAAAAACGAAAGAATTTTAAATCAAAGCATGAAATTGAAGATGAAATATTAATGGCTGATATTCTAAGAATTTTTAATAAGTACAATGGCATTTACGGCTATCGCCGCATTCGCATTTATATTTGCATAAGACTAGATAAAAAAGTGGGACGCAAACGTGTATATCGTTTAATGAAAAAATTAGGTTTAAAATCTTGCATACGTGTTGCGAGAACGAGACATAAACCTTCGACACCTTCTATTACCGCTGAGAATATCATGGATAGAGAGTTTTATGAGACTGAAGAGAATAAAAAATGGGTAACAGATGTGACAGAACTTATTCTAGAAAGCGGTAAAAAGTTTTATTTAAGCGCAATCAAGGATCTCGGAACAGGGAAAATTGTAAGTCATGAAATTAACTATTCAAATAACAATCAGCTAGTTTTTAATACTTACAAAAAAGCTATAAAAAAAG
>NZ_KV837053.1:0-256 GCF_001838465.1 Staphylococcus sp. HMSC061G12 | reverse complement strand
CTTTAACACCTTTATCGATGTCGTCTGTTACTAAGATTTCGCCACCGTTTTCTTCAGCGATTTCTTTACAACGGTTCAATAATTCATCCGTAGGATTCAATTCTTTAGGGCAAACAAGGTTGAAACGCATACCCATGATTGCTGCACCTTGCATCAACGCATTCGCAACGTTGTTGCGGCCGTCGCCTACGTAAGTGAAGTTGATTTCGTGATAAGGTTTTTTCAATACTTCTTTAGCTGTTAAGAAGTCAGCTAA
>NZ_KV837052.1:0-19362 GCF_001838465.1 Staphylococcus sp. HMSC061G12 | reverse complement strand
ATTTTGGACTGTATTTATGTCCCAGCCCCTTTTCTTTATTTACGATTCATATTATTCATAAAGAAGAGTAAAGACTGTAATTCTACCCCTAAATCAATATGATGTACTGATACATTATCAGGTACATCGATACGTGAAGGTGTAAAGTTTAAAATGCCTTTTATGTTACTAGCGACAAGTTGATCAGCAACTTCTTGTGCTGCTCTTCCAGGTGTTGTGATAATCACTACATCTAAATTGCCTTTTTTCAAAATATCATGAATGGCATCCATGTCTTTAACTACAACTTTTCCAATTTGCGTACCGACTACATCCGCGTCAATATCAAACGCTTCTGTAATCACCATATCATCGTGGATTGAGAAGTTATATGAAAGCAATGCTTTCCCTAAGTTCCCTACGCCGACTAAACCAATACGAATTACATCACTTTCGCTGATTTCGCCTTTAAAGAATTCTAATAAACTCTCCACATTGTAACCATAACCTTTTTTACCCAGCTCACCAAAGTATGAGAAATCTCTTCTGATGGTAGCTGAATCAATATCCAATGCTTCACTGATTGTTTTAGAATTCACTCTATCTATCCCTTTTTCTTGAAGGGTATTCACGAATCGGTAATATAAGGGTAATCGTTTCAAAGTCGCGCGAGGAATTTTATTGTTTTGATTAGCCAATTTATTTTCCTCCAAATCTTTCTAACTACTATCCCAAACTTTATTCAGTTCAACCATAATAAAACTATACTTTTAATCGTATGAAGTTATGTTAATTTAGCCATGGAGTTGTGAAAAGTAGTCATTTTATCGACTATTAGCAGATTATAGTATTATCATAGTTAATAATGCTGTACAACAATACTCAGCTTGTTTCTGGAATCATTTTTTATTATTTAAGTATACCGTATGATTTCAGAAATTGGAATGACTGTATTATCAACATTTTAGTGAATACGCTCTTTATTACACTAAAACATCCATAATTGCATTTGTAAATTACAGCAATGTACTAACTATTATACGATTAGAATTTTGTTTTGAACACATTTTTTTAAAACAAATCATAATTAATGGTCTGTATTAAATGTGTATTGACACAAATTTCTGATAAAATATTCAATCTTTTAATTTCGCGTGATATGTTAGGAATTCATGTCAATTGCGCTTATAATAGTAACTAAGCGACGCTTTTTAGGAAGGAGGACTACGAGATATTTACAGACAAATCTCGTATAAATTTTAATGATATTACTACAACTAAACAATGTCTCAAAATCCTTCGACGGGGAAGAAATCTTTAGTGATGTCCACTTTGAAGTAAAGAGTCATGAAAAAATAGGCATTGTCGGCAGAAATGGCGCTGGCAAATCAACATTAATGAAAATCATTGCTGGTGTGGATGGTTATGATAGCGGCAATGTCTCGAAAATCAAAAATTTAAAAGTCGGTTATTTAACACAACAAATGACCTTAGATACTGACCATACCGTATGGGAAGAGATGTCTAAACCTTTTGCGTATCTTAAACAAATGGAACAAGAGATGCAGGCGGAAACTAATTGGTTAGCCAATCATGCTGATGAATATGAATCTGAGACTTTCAAAGACCATATGGTAAGATATGAAGCTTTGTCTAACCAATTTGAACGCTTAGAGGGGTATCAATTTGAAAGCAAGATTAAAACGGTCTTACACGGATTAGATTTTAACGAAGAAGATTTCAATCGTTCAGTAAATGATTTCAGCGGTGGTCAAAAAACACGTTTGTCACTCGCACAAATGTTATTGAGTGAACCTGATTTATTATTACTTGATGAGCCGACCAACCATTTAGATATGGAAACAACACAATGGCTCGAAGATTATTTGAATTACTTTAAAGGTGCTATCGTTATTATCAGTCACGACCGCTTCTTCTTAGATAAAACGGTCAACCAAATCTACGATGTCGCACTCGGTGCAGTTCAACACTATGTCGGCAACTATAGTAAATTCATCACACAACGTGATCAATATTATCAAAAACGCATGCAAGAATACGAACGTCAACAAGCTGAAATTAAACGACTAGAAACATTTGTCGAAAAAAATATCACACGTGCATCAACAAGCGGTATGGCTAAAAGTCGTCGAAAAGTTTTAGAAAAAATTGAACGTATCGATAAACCGATGTTAGATGCTCGCAGCGCTAATATCCAATTCGATTTTGATCGTAATACAGGTAATGACGTATACCATATTAGAAACTTAGAAATCGGTTATGCAGAGCCTGTGATTGCACCTATCACAATGGAAATCACTAAAGGAAATCATTTAGCAGTCATTGGACCGAACGGTATCGGAAAATCAACATTCATTAAAACTGTAGCCAACCGTATTCCTAAATTAGGCGGCGAAATTATTCATGGCGCAAATTTACGTGTCGGTTACTACGATCAAAAACAAGCAGAATTCAAATCTAATAAAACCATTTTAGACTATGTATGGGACCAATACCCTACCATGCCAGAAAAAGATGTACGTGCAGTATTAGGTCGTTTCTTATTTGTTCAAGATGATGTTAAAAAAATCATCAATGATTTATCAGGTGGTGAAAAAGCCCGCTTACAATTGGCATTATTGATGTTAGAACGTAATAATGTCTTAATTCTTGACGAGCCTACCAACCACTTAGATATCGATTCTAAAGAAATGTTAGAACAAGCACTTCAAGATTTTGAAGGTACTTTAATCTTCGTTTCACATGACCGTTACTTTATTAATCAACTGGCAAATAAAGTTTTCGATATGCAACCAGATGGCGGTACTGTTTACGCAGGCAATTATCAATATTATTTAGATAAAACTGAAGAGAAAGCCGCGATTGCCGCAAAAAATGAAGCACAACAAGCAGCACAAATCTCGACTGAAGAAAATACGAATTCATACGAAAATCAAAAAGCACAGCGTAGAGAACTACGTCAGCTAGAACGCCAAATTGAAAACTGTGAAGCAGAAATTGAAAAGTTCGAACAACAAATCGAAACCATCGATCATCAATTAACACAACCAGAAGTATTTAATGATCCAGAAAAAGCTGCACAGTTAGCTGAAGAAAAAGACACTATCGAACACCAACTCGAACAAGTTATGGAAACGTGGGAAGAATTACAAGAAAAAATAATATAAACCATAAAGGTTACCGAGGACTAGAAATGAACACTTCATTTTTAGTCCTCTTTTATTACAATTCCTTAACAAAATTATCAACATTAAAAATCCCTTAACATCAACTATCCACAGAGTTATCCACTTTATCCACAGGTAAAAAGACACCATTTTAAAGACTATTCACATCACTTTCCACAGTTATTCACCTATTTACCCACACTTATCCACAAGTTATTCACTTATTGTTGATAAGTACGCATGTTCGCTATTGACAAAACAACAACTCAATCAAAATTGGCGACTGCTCATTATTATGAGATACTATAAATAATTCATATAAATAGAGAGGTATTATTCATGGATAGTGTACTTAATATTTTCTTATTTTTAATCTTCATGTGGCTAGTGATTACAGCGCTTTACATCATACTCACTTACTACCAAAAATACCGCGCTGCACAACGTATACGTTCATTATGGGATGCACGCGCTAAATCTGAAAGCTTCATACGTCCCAATCAACATTATCGCTATCAATATGATACATATCATCAGCAATATGAACATACACTCGATGATAAAACATGGTCCGATTTAAATTTAGACGACGTGTTTCAACAACTCAATTATAATTTCACCGCAATTGGTGAAATGCACTTATACGCAACACTTCGAGGCATGTTTAAAGTTAACAACCAAAGTTTGATTAACAAGTTCAAAAATCATAAAACATTTCGTCAAAGTGTGTCTGTACATTTATCACAAATTGGCAAAACAATTTACCCAATGTTTCCGGATCAAATCAAACCGATTAAAATGCAAAATATTTATTATCTATGTCCTTTGCTTCCTGTTATAGGTTTGATACTTGTACCTATTCTGAAGGGCCCAGGCTTATTAATATTACTCTTTACGATTGTGTTGAATATCTTTCTAAGCGGTAAATTATCCAAACACTACTCTGAATATATCAACGCAACCTTTTATTCTGTTAATGTCATTAAAAAAGTTGAACGTATTCATCAACTTGAACAAGCACCTGAACTTGATGTGAATTTCAAACATTTCACGAAAGCCAAACGATTCAGTCCCCTACTAGGTAAAGTTTCACCTGATAACGAAGGCGGTGCGATGGCAGAATTTATTAAACTCGCTTTCATGTTAGATTATGTTATTTTCAATTCAGTTCAAAATACCTTTACTAAGCATCAAGATGAACTGATGGCTTGTTATGACTATGTCAGTGAAATTGACAATCATTATGCGATTGCTTTATGGCAGGAAACTTTAGAATCATATACACATCCTGAAGTCACACAACAACCTGAATTAGAATTCAACGCGTTGGTTCACCCTTTACTTGAGACACCTGTCCCAAATGATTTAAACATTCAGCGAAACATCTTACTGACAGGTTCGAACGCATCAGGTAAATCGACGTTCATGAAAGCTGTAGCACTCAATTTAGTATTAGCGCAAACTGTTGATACAGCATTAGCGACTCAATTCAAATATAAGCCTGGTATGATTTTAACTTCTATGGCAAATCAAGATGATGTACTGAGCGGAGATAGTTACTTCATCGCAGAATTGAAATCTATCTTACGCTTAATGGATCAAACAAACACTTATTGTTATTGCTTTATCGATGAAATATTTAAGGGAACGAATACAACAGAGCGCATTGCTGCTTCTGAATCAGTTTTAAATTACCTTGCAGAACACCCCGAATACAGAATCATTGCGGCAACGCATGATATTGAATTATCACAACTACTTGAACAGGATTTTGCGAATTATCATTTTAATGAAACGATTAAAGATGATGAAATTTATTTTGACTATAAAATCAAACCAGGTAAAGCAGATACTCGTAATGCAATTGAATTATTACGCTTAATGCACTTTCCTGATGCTGTTTATCAAAATGCATTAAAAAATACAAAAAAGTAGAGAAGCAAAATAACCGCTTCTCTACTTTTTCTTTTATCAATATTTCTTTTTATTCAATTATTCTACTGAAAATTCTTCAATATCAATACTGCTTTTACCATTTAAATCTAAATCAGCTTTTAATCCAGCTTCATATAAATAATGACCTGCTGCACCAATCATCGCCGCATTGTCAGTACATAACTTCGGACTTGGAATTGATAATTTAATCTGATGTTCTGCACATGCTTCTTTAAGTGCTTTTCGTAAACCTTTGTTGCTTGCGACACCACCTGCGACTATTAACTGATTCACTTGATACGTTTCACATGCTTTAATCGCCTTGTGTACTAAAACTTCAACGACACTATTTTGGAAACTTGCCGCAACATTTTCAGGAATAATTTCTTCATTCTTTTGTTTCAAGTTATGCAGCTTATTGATAACTGCACTTTTTAAACCACTGAAGCTAAAATCAAAACTATCCGGTTCTAGCCATACACGTGGGAAGTCGTAGACATCTTCCCCTTCTGTTGCGAGTTGATCGACTTTCGGTCCGCCGGGATACGGCAAGCCGATTGTACGTGCCACTTTATCATAAGCTTCACCGACTGCATCGTCTCTTGTTTCACCGATAACTTCAAAGTTTAAATGGTCTTTCATATAAACTAACTCCGTATGACCACCTGATACTATCAGTGCCATCAACGGAAACTCGAATGGTTCTTCTAAATTATTCGCATAGATATGACCTGCAATATGATGCACCGGGATTAATGGTTTATCATATGCATATGCTAATGCTTTTGCTGCATTGACTCCGATTAAAAGTGCACCGATTAAACCTGGACCTTCTGTCACCGCAACCGCATCTATTGCTTCCATATCTGTATGTGCTGTTGTTAAGGCCTCATCTATCGTTTGTGTGATACCTTCCACATGATGACGGCTCGCTACTTCAGGGACCACGCCGCCGAAACGTTTATGACTTTCAATTTGGCTTAGCACAGTATTGCTTAAGATTTCTTTGCCATTTTTAATCACACTGGCACTTGTTTCATCACAGCTTGATTCTATTGCCAAAATTAATATATCTTTTTCCATTATAAATCCACCCACATTACGAGTGCATCCTCGCCTTCTCCATAATAATTTTTTCGTTTGCCGCCGTAATTGAATCCTAATGATTCATAAACACGACGCGCAATGCTGTTTTCAATACGTACTTCTAAACTCATAACCTCACATGTTTGTCTAGCGAAATTCATCGCATACTCCACAATTAACTTTCCTAATCCATACCCGCGCATCTTTTCAGTTACCGCAACTGTCGTAATTTGTGCTTGATCAATGACGGTCCATATACCGATATAACCAATAATCTCTTGCTCATATTCCATCACAAAATAACGTGCAAATTGATTACGTTCGACTTCATGATAAAAAGCATCAATAGTCCAAGAGCTATCATTAAAACACAAGCGTTCTAAATCAAAGACCTTCGGCACATCCTCTACAGTCATCAATCGTATATTCAAGCCATTTAATTCTGTTGCGTTTTTAACCAATTGCGTTCTGCCTCAGAAAGTTTAAGATAGTCTGGTTTAAAGGTATGGATATTTTCTGGTTGCGTAATTAGACTTTGCATCACGCTGGCTTTAGGAAGTTGATGAATTATCGGTCCATTTAGCAACTCAGTAATATTTTCTAAATCATGACCGACAAAAACGTGTGGCTGTTGTTGTTGATTCAGATAATCATTTAAATCTGTAATCAACATATATTGGTCTTCTAATAAGTTAACAAGTTGACCTTCTTGGTATTGATAAATACCTGTATAAACCGCTTCTCGTCTTGCATCAAACACGGGAACAATTAACTGTTCAGTCTGTGTATCAGGTAGAGTTGCAGCTAAGGCTTCTAAAGATGAAACGCCATATAACTCTGTATTTAATGCATAAGCTAACGTTTTAGCAGTCGTAACACCAATTCTTAATCCAGTGTATGAACCAGGACCTTTAGCAACGATAATTGCATTAATATCTCTTTTAGTGATACCTGCTTCTTCAATGATTTTTTGAATCGCCGGCATCAGTTGAACAGAATGATTACGTTTAATATTTGTGGTATGTTCTACTAATATATTTTCATCTTGCATCACTGCAAGCGACATAGGCTTATTGGATGTATCCAGCAGCAAGTAAATCACGTGTGACGTCCTCCTTCAGTTGTGCATAATGCGCACCTTGTGCTTCTATTGTAATTTCTCTTTTATTTTCATCTACTGCAGTAAGATTAATCGTTAAATGATTATCTGGCAATAAGTCTTGAATAAATGTACTCCATTCAATAACGGTTACTGCATGATCATCAAAATATTCATCGAACCCTAAGTCTTCATCAGAATCTTCTAAGCGATAGCAATCCATATGATGAAATTTCATGTTCGTTCCTTTATAAGATTTAATAATATTGAAGGTTGGAGAATTAATTGTACGTTTCACTCCTAAATGCTTACCGATGAATTGACTTAATGTTGTCTTTCCTGCACCTAAATTACCATTTAATAAAATTAGATCTTTGGGTTGTAAATGCTTTGTCAGTATTTCAGCAAATTGATTCATTTGATCAATATTGTTGATTGTTATCATTTTCAAGTCTCCTATTTTCTATTCTGTATGCGTACAGAAATTTCGTCTTCTATATTGTAACATGGCATGCAACTGCTTTTGACTATAATGATTGTTTGCTTTAAAAATGAAATATGTAATTATTAAAAACGTTTTCATGTATGAAATTAAAAAATTTTCAGAAATCCGGTTGACATCCCTCTGGACATGTAGTAAATTAAGTTTATCAAATTTTTAGACAATTCAAATTTATTCATAAAACCATTCGAAAGGAGCAAATTGAAATGACTAACAGAACACAAGCAAATACTCTACCGACAACAACAAATATTTTAGTCATTTTATTAATTTGCTAGGACTCGAACTTTAGTAAAAACCATTACTAAATGTTTAAGTCCTATTTCCGATTGAATGGGACTTCCATTGACGTCCCAATAATTATTGGGACGTTTTTTTATTTGAATCTTCGGGGGGAATTATATTGAGAAGCGACACAATCAAAAAAGGAGACCAACAGGCTCCGGCCAGAAGTTTACTTCATGCCACAGGACAAATCAAAGATCCAACAGATATGAACAAACCATTCGTAGCGATTTGTAACTCTTATATCGATATCGTTCCAGGACATGTTCACTTAAGAGAATTAGCAGATATTGCAAAAGAAGCTATCCGAGAAGCAGGCGCAATTCCATTTGAATTCAACACAATCGGTGTTGACGATGGTATCGCAATGGGACACATTGGAATGCGTTATTCATTACCATCTCGTGAAATCATCGCAGATGCAGCTGAAACAGTTATCAATGCACATTGGTTCGACGGCGTCTTCTACATTCCTAACTGTGACAAAATCACACCAGGAATGTTAATGGCAGCAGTTAGAACAAACGTACCTGCTATCTTCTGTTCAGGCGGACCGATGAAAGCTGGTTTATCTACAACAGGTAAAGCCTTAACTCTTTCATCTATGTTCGAAGCAGTTGGTGCCTTTAAAGGCTGTTCAATGACAAAAGAAGAATTTTTAGATATGGAACAAAATGCTTGTCCTACTTGCGGTTCTTGCGCAGGTATGTTCACAGCAAACTCAATGAACTGTTTAATGGAAGTATTAGGACTAGCACTTCCATATAATGGTACAGCATTAGCCGTATCAGACCAACGTCGAGAAATGATTCGACAAGCCGCTTTCCAATTAGTAGACAATATTAAAAATGATTTGAAACCACGTGATATCGTTACAAAAGAAGCATTAGATGATGCATTCGCATTAGATATGGCGATGGGCGGTTCAACAAACACAGTACTTCACACACTTGCAATCGCAAATGAAGCGGGTGTTGATTATGACTTAAGCCGTATCAATGAAATTGCTAAACGTACACCTTATTTATCTAAAATCGCACCAAGTTCTTCTTATTCTATGCACGATGTTCATGAAGCCGGCGGTGTTCCTGCTATCATCAATGAATTAATGAAAAAAGAAGGTACATTGCACCCTGACAGAGTGACTGTTACAGGTAAAACACTTCGCGAAAACAACCAAGGCAAAGAAATCAAAAACACAGATGTCATCCATCCACTTGATAATCCGTACGATAAAGAAGGTGGCCTTTCAATCTTATATGGTAACTTAGCTCCAAATGGTGCAGTTATCAAAGTCGGCGGTGTAGATCCTGAAATCAAAGTCTTTAAAGGAAAAGCCATTTGTTTCGACTCTCATGATGAAGCTGTTGAAGCAATTGATAACCACACTGTACGTGAAGGTCACGTTGTAGTTATTCGTTATGAAGGCCCTAAAGGCGGACCAGGAATGCCTGAGATGTTAGCCCCTACTTCATCTATCGTAGGTCGCGGCTTAGGTAAAGATGTTGCATTAATCACTGACGGAAGATTCTCAGGAGCAACAAGAGGTATCGCAGTCGGACACATTTCACCTGAAGCAGCATCAGGCGGACCAATCGGATTAATTCGTGACGGTGATGAAATCGTCATCGACTTAACAAACAGAACATTAGATGTAGATGTTTCAGAAGAAGAAATGAACAAACGTAAAACAGAAGTCAAACCATTTAAAGCCAAAGTGAAAACAGGTTACTTAGCACGTTATACAGCACTTGTTACAAGTGCAAATACGGGCGGTGTTATGAGAGTACCAGAATATCTAATTGAGGAGTGATGCTTTATGTCTAACCCACAAATGACTAAACATAATGAAGAAGCAAACAGTACACAAGCAGCCACGAAAACGAGTAGAAGCGGTTCGGAATTGTTGGTAGAAGCACTGTTGAAAGAAGGCACAGAGTTGCTTTTCGGTTATCCGGGAGGTGCCGTGCTACCGCTCTATGATACATTTTACGATGGTAAAATCAAACATATCTTAGCACGACACGAACAAGGTGCTGTACACGCTGCGGAAGGTTATGCCAGAGTTTCTGGCAAACCTGGCGTAGTTGTAGTTACCAGCGGTCCAGGAGCAACAAACGTTATTACAGGTATCGCAGACGCATTTAGTGATTCATTGCCACTTGTAGTATTTACAGGACAAGTTGCAACACCAGGTATTGGTAAAGATGCATTCCAAGAAGCGGATTTACTTTCAATGACAACACCTATCACTAAACACAACTTCCAAGTTAAACATCCAGACGAAATTCCTGAAGTGGTACATCAAGCGTTTCACATTGCAAATACAGGTCGTAAAGGCCCAGTAGTCATCGACTTCCCTAAAGATGTCGGCATTCTACAATCTGATGTTGATGTATGTGACGAGCTTGATTTACCAGGATATCGTTTAGCTGATGCACCGAACCCTCAAGATGTACAAACTGTACTAGAATGGTTGAAATCAGCGAAGAAACCAGTCATTTTAGCTGGTGCAGGCGTGAGACATTCAGAATCAGGTCCACTTCTGACTACATTTGCTGAACGCCATCAAATTCCAGTAGTCACAACTTTACATGGGTTAGGCACAATTCCTTACAGCAATCCCCTATTCTTAGGTATGGGCGGTATGCATGGATCTTACGCAAGCAACATGGCACTTTCTGATTGCGACTTGCTTATCAACTTTGGCAGCCGCTTCGACGACCGCCTTGCAAGTAACCCAGATAAATTTGCAGAAAACGCTAAGGTTGTTCATGTAGACATCGATCCTTCTGAAATCAATAAAATCATCAAAACAGATTTGGGCGTAGTAGCTGACTGTAAATTGATGCTTGAAGCATTGCTTACAGAAACTAATACTTACGACCAACATAAAGACTGGGTTGACTATTGTGTGAATAATCAGAAATCTCATCCATTTGCATATACAGATGAAGAAGCAGATGTATTTATCAAACCTCAACAAGCCATCGAGTATATCGGTAAAATTACAAATGGAGAAGCGCTAGTTACAACAGATGTCGGCCAACACCAAATGTGGGCAGCACAATTCTATCCATTCAAACATGATAATCAATTAGTAACAAGCGGTGGTCTTGGAACAATGGGCTTCGGCATCCCTTCTGCTATCGGTGCTAAATTAGCACAACCTGATAAAACAGTTGTTTGTTTCGTTGGAGATGGCGGTTTCCAAATGACCAACCAAGAAATGGCAATCTTAAATGAGTATGGTTTAGATATCAAAATCGTACTTATCAATAACGGTACATTAGGAATGGTTAAACAATGGCAAGATAAATTCTTTAAACAACGTTTCTCTCATTCAGTATTCAATGGCCAACCAGATTTCCAACAAATATCAGAAGCATATGGTGTGAAAGCATTCTTAGTAGATGATCCTAAAACACTTGAAGCAGATTTAGAAGTAGCATTTGCACACAAAGGCCCTGCTTTAATCGAAGTAAGAATCTCACCTAAAGAACCAGTTTTACCGATGGTACCAAGCGGTAAAGCGAACAACGAAATGGAGGGTGTCCTATGAGATATACATTCAAGACGCAAGTATTAGATAAATCTGGTACATTAAACCGACTGACAAGTACCTTTTTAAGACGTCAGTTTAATATCGTAACACTTTGTGTTACACCAAGTATTCAACCTGGTATTTCTGATATGACATTCGTAGCTGAGTTAGATGAAGCATCAAAAGTACAATCACTCATGCTCCATTTAGAAAAACAAATTAATGTACTTTCTGTAGAAAATATCACAGATAACAACGTCTACAGTGTGGAATTATTACTTGCTAAAATTGCAACACCTGCAGATAAAACAGAATTAGACAACTTGATCAATCACAGTGATGCGCTAGTTTCAGTATTAAAAGAAGAAGATGGTCATACTTATTTACAGGCATCAGGCACACAACAAGCACTTGATGATGTATTACATGCACTATCATCACAACAGATTGAACAAGTTTCTAGAACAGGAACTGCAGCATTATTATAATTTGAATTTTCACAAAGTTGAGAATTTAAAATAAAACAAATTTTTGGAGGAATTTATTATGACAACAGTTTATTATGACGAATCAGTGAAAAAAGACGCTTTAGAAGGTAAAAAAATCGCGGTATTAGGCTACGGTTCTCAAGGTCACGCACATGCTAAAAACCTTAAAGACAACGGCTATGACGTTATAATCGGTATCCGCCCAGGACATTCTTTCGACAGAGCTAAAAAAGATGGATTCGATGTATATCCAGTTGGAGAAGCAGTAAAACAAGCAGACGTAATCATGGTATTATTACCAGATGAAATCCAAGGTAAAGTATACGACGAAGAAATCGCTCCTAATCTAGAAGCTGGTAATGCATTAGCATTTGCACATGGTTTCAACATCCACTTCGATGTAATCAAACCACCAAGTGACGTAGATGTATTCTTAGTAGCTCCTAAAGGCCCTGGTCACCTTGTAAGACGTACATTCACTGAAGGCAGCTCAGTTCCTGCATTATTTGGTGTAGGCCAAGATGCAACTAGTAACGCTTTTGACATCGCATTAAGCTATGCAAAAGGTATCGGCGCAACTAAAGCTGGTGTCATTGAAACTACATTCAAAGAAGAAACTGAAACAGACTTATTCGGTGAACAAGCAGTACTTTGCGGTGGTGTTACTCAATTAATCCAAAACGGTTTCGAAACATTAGTTGAAGCTGGTTACCAACCTGAACTTGCTTACTTCGAAGTATTACATGAAATGAAATTGATCGCTGACTTAATGTACGAAGGCGGTATGGAAACTATGCGTTATTCAATTTCAAACACTGCTGAATACGGTGACTATGTTTCAGGTCCACGTGTTATCACACCAGACGTTAAAGAAAACATGAAAGCTGTATTAACTGA
This sequence comes from Staphylococcus sp. HMSC061G12, assembly GCF_001838465.1. NCBI lineage: Bacteria > Bacillati > Bacillota > Bacilli > Caryophanales > Staphylococcaceae > Staphylococcus > Staphylococcus sp. HMSC061G12. Next base: position 6,359 of record NZ_KV837052.1, on the reverse strand, counting down.
TATCCAAAACGGTACATTCGCTAACAACTTCATTAAAGATAATGAAAATGGATTCGAAGAATTCTACAAACTACGTAAAGCAGCACAAGGTCACCAAATCCAAGAAGTTGGTAAAAAACTTCGTGAAATGATGCCATTCGTTGAAAATAAAACTATTGAAGAATAATACTAAATCAGGAGGTTGATTATTTATGAGTCATATTCAAATTTTTGATACAACACTAAGAGACGGTGAACAAACGCCCGGAGTCAGTTTTTCCTTTGATGAAAGACTGACTATCGCAAAGCAACTTGAAAAATGGGGTGTCGATGTAATTGAAGCTGGATTCCCTGCTTCTAGTGAAGGTAGCTTTAAATCAGTTCAAGCTATTTCACAAGCTTTAACTAAAACTGCTGTAGTAGGCTTAGCAAGATGTAAGAAAAGCGACATCGATGCTGTGTACGAAGCAACTAAAGAAGCAAAATATCCGCAATTACATGTATTTATCGCTACTAGCCCTATTCATTTAGAGCATAAATTGAAAATGACTCAAGAAGAAGTGCTAGAGCAAATTACTGAAAATGTTGCTTATGGCAAATCTTTATTCGATGTTGTACAATTCTCACCCGAAGATGCAACACGTACTGATTTAGATTTCTTAATCAAAAGTGTGCAAACAGCTGTAGACGCAGGTGCAACAATTATCAACATTCCTGATACAGTAGGTTATAGCTATCCAACTGAATTCGGAAATATCTTTAAAGTATTGCTTGAAAATGTTAAATCTGATCAAGAAATTATCTATAGTGCACACTGCCACGATGACCTAGGCTTAGCTGTTGCAAACAGCATGGCTGCCATCGAAAATGGTGCAAAACGTGTTGAAGGTACAATTAACGGTATCGGTGAACGTGCTGGTAATACTGCACTTGAAGAAGTTGCGCTTGGTTTATACGTACGTAAAGATCACTATGGTATTGAAACAAGACTTGAGCTTGGACGTACTAAAGAAACTTCTGATTTAATTTCTCGTTTCGCTGGTATTCCAGTACCTCGAAATAAAGCTGTTATCGGTCAAAACGCATTCAGTCATGAATCAGGTATCCACCAAGACGGCTTCTTGAAAAACCGTGAAACATACGAAATCATGACGCCACAATTAGTGGGTATCCAAACATCTGAATTGCCTCTTGGTAAATTGTCTGGTAAACATGCTTTCGCTGAAAAGTTAAAACAACTTGGCTACGAAATCAGTCCAGAAAAACAAGTTGAATTGTTCAAACAGTTCAAATCTATTGCCGATAAAAAGAAAAATGTTTCTGATTATGACGTACATGCCCTTGTTCAAGGTCATTACCATGAAACAAATGCTGCTTATCATGTTGAAAATCTTCAACTACAATTTGTGGCTGAAGGTGTACAAAGTGCAGTCGTTCAACTTCGTGATAATGACGGCAAACAATATCAATCAGCAGCAACAGGAACAGGTTCTATTCTTGCAGTATACAATGCAGTAGACTTAATCTTCGATGCTGAATCTGAATTGTTGAACTATCAAATTTCTTCAGTAACTGAAGGTTCAGATGCACAAGCACAAGTTAACGTTGAACTTAGCATTGATGGACGCTCTTACTACGGTATCGGTATCGACCATGACGTATTGCTTGCTTCATGTAAAGCTTATGTGGAAGCTTATTCTAATCATATTGCTGATGCATCAGTTAATAATGAGGTGAACGCATGAGTTATAAAATCACTGCCCTCCCAGGCGATGGTATAGCTCCAGAAATACTTGAAGGTACTTTGAAAATATTAGAAAAATTAAGTGGAAAATATAACATTGATTATGAATTAGAAACTTATGATTTTGGAGGGGCCGCTATAGATAACTATGGCGACCCGCTTCCATCATCTACGCTTGAAGCTTGTAAACAATCTGATGCGATCCTTTTAGGTGCAATCGGCGGTCCAAAATGGACAAACAGCCCAAAACGACCTGAAGCTGGCTTACTTGCTTTAAGAAAGAACTTAGAGTTATTCGCAAATATCCGCCCTACTGCTGTAGTTGAAGGCGCGACTGAATTCTCTCCTCTTAAAGCAGAACGTGTACAAGGTACTGATTTAGTGATTGTCAGAGAATTAACAGGCGGTTTATACTTCGGTGAACCGAAAGAATTAGCTGAAGATCATGCAATTGATTCATTAACATATACTAAAGCAGAAGTTGAACGTATTGCACACGCAGCGTTCAAACTTGCACAATCAAGACGTAAGAAATTAACTTCAGTGGACAAAGAAAATGTATTAGCATCAAGTAAATTATGGCGTAAAACAGTTGATGAAGTATCTGCTTCATATCCTGATGTGGAAGTAGAACATCTACTTGTTGATGCATGCAGTATGCATTTGATTACGCGTCCAACACAATTTGATGTAATTGTAACTGAAAACTTATTCGGTGATATTTTAAGCGATGAAGCTTCTGTCATTCCAGGTTCATTAGGTGTATCCCCTTCTGTCAGCTATGGACAAAAAGGTACAAAACTTTATGAACCAATTCATGGATCAGCACCTGACATTGCGGGTCAAGATATTGCGAATCCGACAGGTATGGTGCTTTCATTAGCAATGTGTTTCAGAGAAACATTTAATCAAGCAGAAGCGGCAGAAGAATTAGAAAAGATTGTTTATGGTTTACTGAAAGAAGGCTTTACTACACCTGATTTAGGCGGAAAAGCACATACTTCAGAAATCTTCGAGAAAATTTTACAACAACTTTAAAGGATGGTGATTGAAATGGGACAAACTTTGTTCGATAAAATATGGAATAGACATGTTCTCACAGAAAATGCAGGTGAACCGCAATTATTATACATTGACTTGCATTTAATCCATGAAGTGACATCACCTCAAGCCTTTGAAGGATTAAGAATTCAACACAGACCACTGAGACGTCCGGATTTAACGTTTGCGACAATTGATCATAACGTACCGACAGAAGATATTTTCAACATCAAAGATGAAATTGCAGCAACACAAATCAAGACGCTTCAAAAGAACTGTGCAGAGTTTGGAGTTCGACTGTTTGATAATGGTACTGAAGAACAAGGTATCGTACATATGGTTGGACCAGAAATGGGATTAACGCAACCTGGTAAAACCATTGTTTGCGGTGACTCTCACACAGCAACACACGGTGCTTTCGGTGCCATTGCTTTCGGTATCGGAACGAGTGAAGTTGAACATGTTTTTGCGACACAAACATTATGGCAAACTAAACCGAAGAATCTTTTAATTGATATTAATGGTGAGTTGCCTAAAGGTGTATATGCGAAAGATATTATCTTACACCTCATCAATCAATATGGTGTAGATTTCGGTACAGGTTATGCGCTTGAATTTGCAGGTTCTACAATTCGTAATCTATCAATGGATGCGAGAATGACAATCTGTAATATGGCGATTGAAGCCGGCGCAAAATATGGTTTAGTTGAACCAGATGAAACAACACTAGAATATGTCAAAGGTCGTCCTTACGCTGATATTGATGAGGAAACTGCAGAATATTGGCAATCACTTTATAGTGATAAGGATGCACAATTTGATCGTGTGATTGAGTTAGATGTATCTGACCTAGAACCACAAGTAACTTGGGGTACTAGTCCTGAAATGGGTGTAAGCTTCAATACACCTTTCCCAGAAATTCAAAACGTCAATGACGAACGTGCTTATCACTACATGGATTTAAAACCGGGTGAAAAAGCTGAAGATATTGAACTTGGTTATGTATTCTTAGGCTCTTGTACAAATGCGCGCCTTTCTGACTTACAAGAAGCAAGCAAATTTGTTAAAGGACATAAAGTACATCCTAATATCACAGCAATTGTTGTACCTGGTTCAAGAAGTGTTAAACATCAAGCTGAAGCATTAGGACTTGATAAAATCTTTAAAGATGCAGGCTTTGAATGGCGTGAACCTGGCTGCTCAATGTGTCTCGGTATGAACCCTGACCAAGTGCCAGCTGGTGTTCACTGTGCTTCTACCAGCAACCGTAACTTCGAAGGTCGTCAAGGTAAAGGTGCAAGAACACATCTTGTATCCCCTGCTATGGCAGCAGCTGCTGCGATTGAAGGACGCTTCGTAGACGTTAGAAAATGGGAGGCGCTTGAACATGCTTAAAATCGAACCGATTACACAATATACAGGTAAAACTGCTATTTTATTTCACGATAATATTGATACAGACCAAATTATCCCAAAAGTCCATCTTAAAGGCGTTTCTAAAACAGGACTTGGTCCTTACGCCTTTGATGAGTGGCGTTATCTAGAAGATGGTTCAGATAACCCTGAATTCGAATTAAACCAACCTCAATATAAAGGTGCTTCAATTCTTATCACAGGTGATAACTTTGGATGCGGTTCTAGTCGTGAACACGCAGCTTGGGCATTAAAAGATTATGGCATCAATATTATTATTGCGGGCAGCTTCAGTGATATTTTCTACATGAACTGCACGAAAAATGCATTATTACCTATCGCACTAGAAAAAGAAGATCGCGAGTTCCTTGCGAAATATAAAGAGCTCGAAATTGACCTTCCGAATCAGGTAATCAAAACACCTGATCGCGAATTACATTTTGATATTGATTCAACTTGGAAGAACAAACTTGTTCAAGGACTAGATGATATTGCCGTCACATTGGCATACGAAGACCAAATTGAACAATACGAACAGAAATACCAACACAATTAAGGAGTGAGCGAAATGACTGTACAAACTGCTGTATCAGCTAAAGACATAGAAGAGGCTTTTTTATCATTACAGCCGATTGTCAAAGAAACGCCTTTAGAGAAAGATCATTATTTATCTTTAAAGTATGACTGTAATGTATATTTAAAAAGAGAGGATCTGCAATGGGTGCGTTCTTTTAAACTAAGAGGTGCTTATAACGCAATTCAAGTATTGAGCGAAAGCGAAAAAGCAAAAGGTATTACATGTGCGAGTGCCGGCAACCATGCACAAGGTGTCGCATTTACTGCACAACGATTAGGATTAAAAGCAGTCATCTTTATGCCTGTGACAACTCCCCTTCAAAAAATTAATCAAGTTAAATTCTTTGGTGGAGAAAATGTTGAAGTAATCTTGGTTGGTGATACATTTGATGATTGTTTAAAAGAAGCCTTAGAATATACTGAAAAACATGCGATGAACTTTATTGACCCATTTGATAATGTCAATACAATTGCAGGTCAAGGTACAATCGCAGCGGAAATTTTAAAAGAAGCACAAGAAAGCAATATCGATGTAGATTATCTATTTGCCGCAATTGGTGGCGGCGGATTAATTTCTGGTGTAGGTACTTACTTTAAAGAGAAGTCGCCTCAAACAAAAATTGTAGGTGTTGAACCTAAAGGGGCTGCAAGTATGTATACTTCAGTTGTCTTAGAACATCACAGAGTGAAATTACCAGAAATTGATAAGTTTGTAGACGGTGCATCTGTTGCACAAGTCGGCAAAATTACATTTGAAATTGCGAAAAAAGTCGTTGATGATTATCTTCAAATCGATGAAGGTGCTGTATGTTCTACAATCTTAGATATGTATTCTAAACAAGCCATTGTCGCAGAACCTGCAGGTGCATTAAGCGTCTCAGCTCTAGAACAATATCGTGATCAAATCAAAGGCAAAACAGTAGTTTGTATTATCAGCGGTGGTAACAACGATATCAACCGTATGAAAGAAATCGAAGAACGCTCACTTTTATATGAAGAAATGAAACACTACTTCATTTTCAACTTCCCTCAACGTCCTGGTGCGTTAAGAGAGTTCGTAAATGAAGTATTAGGACCAAATGATGATATCACTAAATTCGAGTACTTGAAAAAATCTTCTCAAAACACAGGTACAGTTATCATAGGTATTCAATTAAATAACCATGATGACTTAACGCGTTTGAAAGAAAAAGTACATGAGTTTGATCCATCAAATATCTATATTAATGAAAACAAAATGTTGTATTCATTATTGATTTAATCTAAAAAGCAGGAGATGCCATAATTCTAAAATGACTTATGGTTTCTCCTGCTTTTTCTTTATATACATATGCCTATTAATTTTCCGCACAGCTTCTCCACTTACACATCTTAAGCTAAATTCTCGTTTATTGAATGAGTCTTTAACTAATGCTGATTAAAAATGCTTTCTATATACCTATTTAAAACAGTATGTAATGTTTTATATGTATCTTATGAACTATATCAATTTCTCTTATAAAAAGCATAAAAAAAAGACCTCAAACCTGAGATCTCAATGCGGCTCATCGCATCCAAAATATATAATATACGATTATACATTCAAAACTAGATAGTAAGTAAATTT
>NZ_KV837051.1:0-333 GCF_001838465.1 Staphylococcus sp. HMSC061G12 | reverse complement strand
TTTTTTTGCATAAAAAGGGCGCAATCCCCTATCATTAAGTTACCACACAAAAAGAAAGAGGTATTGCGCTTATGTCCAATTGTATAGCAAAAGTCATTGATTATAAAGGGGAAAACATTGTATTTGAAGAAGAACCAAAAGTAGTCTATATGAACTTAGTAAGAACACTAATTTTTAAAGGAACGCTTACTTATACGCCTGACTGCTGTGAAAACTGCGGAGCAGTTAATCATAATAACTTAATCATTAAAAACGGTAAACGCAAAACTATGATTAAATTATTAAAAACACAAGGTACACCTAGTTATTTAGAATTAAAAAAGCAAAGATTCT
>NZ_KV837050.1:0-1118 GCF_001838465.1 Staphylococcus sp. HMSC061G12 | reverse complement strand
AAAACTTGTCGAATGGTCGGCTTAATAGCTCACGATATGCCGACATTCGTCTGCAAGTTTAGTTAAGGATTCTTCTCAACGATCAATAAATTTTCTCGGCATAAATGCGTGTCCTATTATTTATTTTTATTCACTTTAAATAAAAAACGTGAAGTAAGAGAACTTGCAACTTACCTCACGTTTTATACCTAAAATGTCTTATTCACTCATAATTTGACCTTTAATCACATATCCATTTCTATCAACATAAAAGTGAACATCTTTATTACCAATTTTATACTTATATACTTCACCCCATGCTGAAGTAGGAGAGTAAGAATTTGGTTGACCATAATTTTGAATTAAAGTATTTTTATTAATAGATTTTCCATCGAGAGAGAAGAAAACACCATTAGCTTTATTCTCAGATACACTATAAAGTGTTTGATCGTATAAATTTATTCGATTGTCACCGGTTGGATTCTTTGCTATTTGATAGCCGTTGATAGTAAAATTATCGTATTTCAATGACTCTTTGAAGTTTTTGTCTAATATAAATCCACTTTGATACGCAGTATAACCATCATAATTATAATAAGGTTCAATAGTCTCTTGTGCCTGTACTTCCGTTGCATTAAATAGTTCGGGCGTTACAGAGAAACCCAAAACAATACCACTAGCTAGAACAATTTTAGAAAATTTCTTCATAAAAAACCCTCCTAATTATTTTTAATTCATCTATTATTATTACATACATATTACGAAAAAACATCCATTATTACAAAAGTATTACAAAAATTTCATCCGAAGTTATTGCTTTATTAACTTCAAAATTTAAAACACCAACTATTTTTTCGTGACTATCATAGTTAAACTCTGTTTAATTATGGTTTCTTTTTATGTAGTGCCTATAGACAAATTGGACACCCAAAAAGCTTTCATACTGAAAGTAAATTACTCGTAATAATAAAATGATCTTAATTTCAATTTTAAATTGGATTTCAAAGCATTAAATCCAATTTATAGTATATTAATTACATTAATTACCTAGAAATTTATGTCAGCTCTTAAAACGCAAATGAGAGCCAAATAAATATATTTTGATTTTACATCACAAATTTTTAGCAAAACCAGTGACG
>NZ_KV837049.1:0-224 GCF_001838465.1 Staphylococcus sp. HMSC061G12 | reverse complement strand
CCCCCCAAGTTATAATTAGAGATTCACCACAAACCCAATCATAGGAGGAACTTTATGTATAAAAATTATAACATGTCTCAACTTTCACTGCCACTAATAACTGATTTTACTTTCACAGAAAATGATACTGCAAATATCGTTAATGAGATTGTAGAAAGAATGCCTGAAAATGCTTTTGCTGAATATCAAAATCACAGAGGTGCATCGTCTTACAATCCTCGTAT
>NZ_KV837048.1:0-1822 GCF_001838465.1 Staphylococcus sp. HMSC061G12 | reverse complement strand
TAATATATTTAGGATATCCTAAATATATTATTTAGTCAAACGAAAATTTGAAGTTTGGCTAGCTATTTCTGCTTTAAAAATCAAAATTGTAGGTGGGATCATGATTACTGATGCGCAAAAGAAATATTTGAAAATTATCTTCCAATTAGGTGGAGACATTGAGCTAGTGTCTAATAAAATGTTATCTAAAAAGTTAGGAGCAGCGCCCCCTTCAATTAGCCAAATGTTAGATCGATTAACCGAAGCAGGTTTTGTCAAAAGTGAACATTATCGTGGTGTTATGTTAACTAAGAAAGGATTAACTTATACGATAGAAATGACTAACAATCATGAGATTATTAAAGCGTTTTTCATAAAAGTATTAAATATCAACTCTTCTGAAGTCAACCAAGAGGTTGATTTAATCGAAAATCACGTATCAGATAAATTTGTTCAACGTTTATCTGAATACTTAAGAACAAAACAATTTTAAAAAGGATGATTAACTATGAAGCTTTTTAATAAAAAGTACAGTACAAAGCAACAATTATTCTCTCCCAGCCCTCAAAATAAGAATACGAATCATAAATAAATGAGGCTGGGACATAATTTCTAACAAATTAGCCAGTAAATGAGTTTATTATAAATTCATTTACTGGCTTCTTTATTTACAATACTACGTATTGTTGGCTCGTTTTCTTAGGGGACAGCTTCAGCCTGTAGTCTTCAACTTGTCCTGTTCCCTCAAGAGTCTCGCCAAAATACTTTGTATTTATATGTAATTTTACATTGAAATACTTTAAAAAAATAAGGCACTTTCGTATAATTTAATAAATGTCACTAAACTAAATTAACGAGGTGCCTTATGTATAAAGATTATAACATGACTCAACTTACTCTACCATTGGAAACTTCAGTTCTTATCCCCACAAATGATATTTCACGACATGTCAATGATATTGTAGAAACAATTCCTAAAACTGAATTCGATGAATTCAGACATCATCGTGGTGCAACCTCATACCATCCCAAAATGATGTTAAAAGTCATTCTATATGCCTACACACAATCTGTGTTTTCAGGACGTAAGATAGAAAAATTACTTAATGATAGCATCCGGATGATGTGGTTATCACAAAATCAAAAGCCTTCTTATAAAACGATTAATCGATTTAGAGTCAATCCAAAAGTAGATGCTTTATTAGAATCATTATTTATTCAATTTCATAGTCAGTGTTTGAAACAACATCTTATAGATGATCAAACCATTTTTATTGATGGTACGAAAGTTGAGGCGAATGCCAATCGATATACATTTGTATGGAAAAAAAGTATTCAAAACCATGAGACAAAGATGAATGAAGATTCTAAAGCACTCTATCACGAATTGGTAACAAATAAAATTATACCTGAGATTAAAAAAGATCACGATAATGACTTAACAAAGGAAGAAATAGATTTGATTGGTAGTCATTTGGATAAAGAAATCGAAGATTTAAATCAACATATCGATAATGAAAAATGTACTAAAATAAGAAAACAAATACGGCTCAAAAGAACTAAAATTAAACAATATAAAAAGCAAATTAATGATTACTCTGGGCGAAAGTATAAATACGACGTCCAAAAATCTATTTTAAAGGATAGAAATAGTTATTCTAAAACAGATCATGATGCCACATTTATGAGAATGAAAGAAGATCATATGAAAAATGGACAACTCAAGCCAGGTTATAATTTACAAATAGCGACAAATTCTCAATTCGTTTTATCTTATAATGTGTATCAAAATCCGACTGATACAAGAACGATGGTTCTGTTGCAAAGTTGAATTTATAGTATA
>NZ_KV837047.1:0-28913 GCF_001838465.1 Staphylococcus sp. HMSC061G12 | reverse complement strand
TTTTTATATATCAACCGAATTTGACAAAGAGCCCTAACTTCTTGGATATCAAGGGGTTAGAGTTTTTTTGGTTGAGAATCTTTTTAAGAATAGTATTTATTAAAATGGACATATGCAGACTGTTTTAAAAAGCTCATGACATTGTTTTTTTGGATATTATAGTTATAAAGAAATACTATTATAATATATGCAATATAAGTATAAGTTTTCTTTGATAGCAGTGGTGATAACCATGTTTAATGAATTACATTCAATGAATCAACCAAACAAAAATGATGAAGCTAATACTACTACACCAAATAACAATAACGGTGTTTTGGTTTCTGGGTCAGATCATAGTACAAACATAGAAATTCTCTATTTACAACAGAACTCTGCCAATACAGCATATTTAAAACAATCAATGGAATAACTAGAAAAAGGTAAAGTGGTACAAGTATGGATCGATAAGTAATTACATCTGAAGATTATAAGAACTGGCTAGTTCAAGATAAAAAAGTAGGGAAGAAAATCATTGTTTTGATTAAGAGCATTGAAAGAGATGGCATGTTAGAAGGAATTGTTAAAAGGACAATTCACTGGTTGGTAGAGTAGACGAATTACACAAGAATATAGATTAGTATATCAAGTGACTAATGAATCTATATTAGTTGCTTCTTGTAAATATCATTATGAATGAAATATATTAATGTTGAAGTAACAGTAGAAAATCTTTGTTAAAGTGCGCCGTACTAAAATTGTCTAATTAATTTTTTATCTAAAACATTTTTATGTTATTAGGGTTATATCTTTTTATATGACTTTCTTTTATTGCAGCTTGTAATTAGTTCACATTTTTGAATTCTTTTTATTAAAAACCATTCAAGCACTTGAAATACAAGAAGCTTGAATGGTTTTATCTTTGTATGATTTGAGGTAGATTATACAGATAACATTTATACAATGCTATTCAATATAATCTTCAGGATTATATTCAACTCCATATTTTTCAGCATCGTTTTTTCTAATTTGTTCTTTTTCCGACTCAGTTGCATTATTCCAGTCTATTTGATCCTGAATCCAATTACTTGGTTTACTTTCTGTTTCATGATTATTATTTTGATTTTGCAAAAATTCATTCATTTCTTCAGTAGCCCCCATATCACCATTAGGTATTCCGGTATATCCATGTTGTTTAGCTACTTCTGCATTGGCACGCATTTGCTCTTCATATGTTGGTTCTTGTGTGTTGCTTTGATAGTGCTCTTGATTTGAATCTACTTTTTGTTGGTTTTGTTCATTAACATTTTGTTGTGTGAAAGAATTTTCAATATTTGCTTGATCGTTTACAGAATCTTCATTAACTTGTTCTGTAGATTCACTATTTTCTTGTTTTTCTTGATTATTATTTTGTTCATTTTTCTTCTTCTGTGTTTTTTCCTTATTTTTATTCTCTTTTTCATGTGTTTTAGTTTCGTTTTTCGCAGTTTCTTTTTTACTTTCATCACTATTACTACAAGCAGTTAATAGTAATAGGGAACTAAATAACGGTATAAGTAACTTTTTCATGATTGGTTCATCCTTTTCTATGTATTTAGTTGTTTAATACCCTTTTAAGTTAAAAGGAATCAACTAAATCAATTTTAATGTGAACTATTATTTGTTATCATTATAAAATTTCTTGTGTCGAAAATAACGCTTAGTGTATAATGCATTTGAATACAACACATGTGAATAAAAGTAGGAGTATTCATGCCTATTTAAGTTGAATGATTCAAAAAGGAGAGTTCATGCCTGTTTAAAGTTGAAGATTTCTAAAGAGGAGAGTTCATGCCTACTTAAGTTGAATTTTTAAAAGTAGTAGCCAATTGATGCATAATCATTTGGCTTTTTTATTTTTGTGAAGAGTCCTTTTCCCTTTGTAACTGGTCAATAGTACAAATAAATAAGCATTTACTAAAAATAACCACTTTCATAAATTGTTGATGAAAGTGGTTATATCTCATTGAACCATTTATTTTAATTTTAATGTGAAAGCATTAATCGCAACGATAATTGTACTTAAAGACATGAGTATTGCTCCGACAGCAGGTGAGAGTATTATACCCATAAATGCTAGTACACCAGCTGCAAGAGGGACTGCAATGATGTTATATCCAGCACCCCACCATAAGTTTTGAACCATTTTCCGCATTGTATTTTTTGATAGGGTAAGGAAGTTAATAATATCAGAAGGATTACTTTTGACAAGTATGACATCACCTGATTCAACAGCTACGTCTGTACCTGCACCAATTGCCATTCCGATGTCTGCTCTGACTAAACTTGGCGCATCATTAATGCCATCGCCGACCATCATTACTTTGCTGCCTTTTTTCTGATAATCTTTTATGATTCTTTCTTTATCTTCAGGCATTAATTGCGCATGAACATCTTTAATTCCCAATTCTTTGGCCACTGCTTGTGCTACTTCATGATTATCTCCTGTAAGCATAACTGGTGTGATGTTTTTCGCTATTAAATCTGAGACCATTTGTTTTGAACTTTCTTTGATTTGATCTCCTAGGGCGATAATGCCAATCACTTGTTGTTCATAAATTAAATAACTAATAGAGTTACCTTGCTGAGCAAGTTCTTTAAATTGTTTTTTATTATACTTCAAATCCTTATTATCTAAATATGAGGCATTTACAATTTTAATTTCTTTACCATCAACACTACCTTCTAATCCTACACCTGAAATATTATTAACATCTTCAGGATATGAATAAGAAATGTTTTCTTCTTTTGCATATTCGACAATTCCAACAGCGAGCGGATGTTCAGAGCTGCTTTCTAATGAAGCAAACAAACTTAATATTTCTTTATGACTAAATTCGTCAGTAAAACTTTCATAATGGTTAACTGAAAAATTTCCTTCAGTTAATGTACCTGTTTTATCCATCATAATATAATCGATGTGTTGTGCGATTTCTACAGATTCTCTATTTTTTATAATTAATCCATTATGTGCACCTATAGAAGTAGAACGTGCTGTAACTAAAGGTATAGCTAAACCTAAAGCATGCGGACAAGCAATGACCAATACAGTTACTAAGCGTTCAAGCGCAAAATCAATATCATTTTGTATCAGCATCCAAACAATAAACGCAATTAATCCACTAATTACTGCAAAATAAAATAAGTACCCTGCGACTTTATCAGAAAGAAGTTCTGCATCTGATTTATCATTTTGTGCTTGGCTTACTAACCCCATAACTTGAGATAAATAGCCATCTTCTCCAGTTGCAGTTACTTTAACTTGAATTGTACCAGAACCATTCATTGAACCACCGATAACTTTATCGTTCTTGTTTTTTAGAACTTTTTTAGATTCTCCAGTAACTAATGATTCATCAATCGATGTTTTACCTTCAACAATTATTCCGTCTGTTGGAATACTTTCACCAGCTTTGATTTCTACAATATCACCATTATGAATATCCGAGATTTTAAGTTTTTGACGTTGACCATCCTCAGTTACCTTAACTGCAGTATTGGGGAGTAGTTCGGCCATTTTTTTAAGGGCACTACTAGCACTGCCTACTGCGTTCATCTCAATCCAGTGGCCTAATAACATAATTATAATTAAAGTTGCTAACTCCCAGAAGAAATCCATTGTATGCGACGATGAATCACTAAAGTTATTCATGTAAAATGCATATAAACTATAGAAATAAGCTACTGAAATACCAAGTGCTACTAAAGTCATCATGCCTGGTTTTTTAGAAGTGATTTCATCCTTAGCGCCTGATAAGAAGGGCTTACCCCCATAAAAGAATAAAATGGTCGATAGAATTAAAACAATCCAGTCTGATCCAGAAAAAGTAACTTGAAATGGTAATTGAATACCCATCATAGGCGATAAAATAATAATCGGTATCGTGAAAATTAAAGAAATAAAGAATTTACGCTTAAAATTCCCATGATGATGCATGTGATGATTGTGACCGTTATCAGTCGTATGCTCATGGTGTTTATGTTGTCCATTTTTATGTGTATGTTCATGACTCGACAAAATAATACCTCCTAAATATATTGATATAGTAAATACAACTTTAGTATAACATATACGGTATAGGGGTATGGAGTATATGCAATTATGTTTCTTTTCGTTAAGCAATCATCCACTCAGAATTACGTTTCAATCAATAGCAATTATGTTCATCCAAAGAGCGTTTCCTTATTTTGTTATGAGCTATATAGGTCCATATAACGCTAAGTAGTAGATAGTTAAAGAAATAAAAACATCCACTCCGATATGAAGTGGATGCATCTTATGATTAATTTTCTTTTTCTGTTATATTGATCTCTGGATGATTGATCTCATCAACACTTTTTTGGCTGAAACGATAGATTTTTACCATTGCTGGTTTGGATAATGCCAAAAATGATAAAAATGTTGCTAAGAATGAAAAGTGTGTCACGTTTAGTACGAATAACATCGGCACAAAAATTAAGACAAAAAGTGCAATGAATAATATCAATGGCAGTATTTTGATTAATATATTTTTAACTGTACCTTTAGTTAGGCGAGTCAGTATGAACAGGATTATCCCGATTAGAAATAAGGGGATAATGATTGTAGTCAAAGTTGCGACATAAGCTTCAGCATATCTATTCCAATCAAGATGAATAATGTAATACATAGAAGAATCAGTTGGAATATCTAGTCTGAATAAGTTACTACCGTAATTTTTGTATAAATAGTAGACGATAAGTAGTAATAATATAATTGAGCCGCAATATTTCATGATAGTGCGTGGCATTTTATTAGATGATTGGCGCAAAACAATTCCCTCATTTCAAGCAATTTCTATTATTATCTTATAACTCTATATTGAATACAATAGAAATACAGAAATAGATACGACTTTTATACGAGGTGCATGATGAATACGCGTGGTACAATAGTGGTAAGAGTAATATAAGAAAAACTTTAACATTATTTCGAAATAAGGTGATAGACATGAAACGCTCAGATAGAAATCAACCTGATTATGACCGCTATAATCGAGACCCGCGTGACTCAAGAGATGGACACGATTCAAGATATCGTGATACACGTGAAGAAGAGTACCGCAGACGTTCTGATGAAGATGGTCGTTATTATAATGAACGTGATTACAGACGTGAACGTATGTTGGAAGATGAGAATCGTAAAAATAGTAAATGGAAAAAAGGTTTGGCCGAGATTGTAGTTATCTTATTGATTGTTGTAGCAATATTTATAGTTAGAAATATGATGCAGCCAAAAGATAGCACAGAAACCGCAAATCAAAATGCGCAAACACAACAAACACAACCTAATAGCTCACAAACTCAAAAACCAGTGACAAATAACTATAAAGAAATCATTCGTGAGAAAGAAACAGCCATTAAAGAAAAAATTGAAAGTGCTAAAAACAACATTCAAAATGGTCAAAATAGCCAGAATGCGATTGAATCTGCACAAAATGAAGTTAACCAATTAAAAGATAAAGCTTCAAATGCGACAGATCAAAATGTCACTGACCAATATCAAAATGCGGTTGATAAATTAAAACAAGCAAACCAAGCGCAACAAAATGGTGAAAATCAATCTAAAGTAGACAGTTTATTAAATGATATCGATAGTAAACTACAAACGATTAAAGATAAACTAAGTCAACTGTTCAATTAAATATGAAAGAAATGAGAGGGTGCAACGCGCATCCTCTTTTTTCAATTCGAAAATTAAGGGAAACTACTTGAATTTTGTTATGATAGATAGGTAGAGATTATGGGAGGAAGATAGTATGGATTTTTGGTTAAAACAAAGCGCAGTGCGTGTTCCTGAAAATATCGCATTAGACGATGGAGCAACAAAACTTACATACACGAGCGTGTATCAATCAGCAAAACAATATGCATATGTATTTAAACAACTGAATCAAAAGAGAATTGCATTTTATATAGATAATCGTATAGATGCGGCTTTAATGATTTATGGTGCATGGTTAGCTGGTATAGAAGCAGTCATGATTAATACACGACTTACATACAAAGAAATTAAAGTGCAACTTAAATCTGTACACACAGATATAATCATTGCCACATTACCTTTAGAATTAGATGATTTTACCATTATAAATTGGAGTGAAGTTGAACAACGTCGCTCAACACAAACTTATGAGACTGAACTGGATTTAAACCGTATCGCTTCGATTATGTTTACTTCAGGAACGACAGGTCCGCAAAAGGCAGTACCCCAAACTTTTAATAACCATTTAGCAAGTGCGAATGGATGCAGAGAAAGCTTAGGTTTTGATAGTAATACGAAATGGTTATCTGTCTTGCCGATTTATCACATTTCAGGTTTAAGTGTGTTACTGCGCAGTATCATTGAAGGTTTTACAGTCAGATTAATGCAGAAATTTGAAACAAAAACGGTATTAAAAGCGATTCAAAGTGAACAGATTACCCACATTTCACTCGTGCCGCAAACTTTATGTTGGATGATGGACGCAGGTTTAACACAACCTTATCAACTTCAAAAAATACTGCTTGGCGGTGCGAAATTATCTGATGATTTAATTCATAACGCCTTGAAAGCAGATTTACCGATTTATAATTCATTTGGTATGACAGAAACGTGTTCACAATTTTTAACCGCTTCTCCATCCATGCTTAAACAAAATCCTAACACAGTAGGGAAACCGAGCCCTAACGTGCAAGTTAAGATTATCAATCCAAACCATGAAGGACATGGAGAACTCTTATTAAAAGGTGACAACGTTATGGAAGGTTATCTATATCCTGAAAATCTGACAGATGTATTTGAAGATGGCTACTTTAAAACAGGTGATATCGCAAGTGTAGATATGGATGGCTTTGTGATGGTTTATGACCGCAGAAAAGATTTGATTATCAGCGGTGGAGAAAACATTTATCCTTATGAAATCGAAACAGTTGCGAAACGTTTTGACGGTATTACAGATGCAATGTGTTATGCCAAAAATGATAATACTTGGGGACAAGTGCCGGCATTATATTATACGAGTGAAAAAGATATAAATCATGACGCATTAGATACCTTTTTAAAAGAGGAATTAGCGAAATATAAAGTGCCGAAATACTATCAACAAGTGACAACATTGCCTTATACATCTACAGGTAAATTAAAACGTGGAAAGATAGAGGAATAAGCATGCGTTTTGAATCGATTCTATTTTATACGTATGAAACAGCATTTAAGCATCAGATTAAAACGCCTAAAGTCACTCTAGAAACAAGAAAAGTCTTAGTGATCGGATTGAAAAATGAGCACGGACAAACATATTTCGGCGAATGTAATGCCTTTGAAACAGATTGGTATGATAAAGAGACAATAGAGAGTGTGTATGAAACATTGAAACAATGGTTTAATACAGTCCTCAAAGATAAAGAGATAGAAACCTTTGATGAAGCTAAAGTATTGTTGAACCACTTGAATCACGCACCTGCAGCGAGAAGTACTGTTGCGATGGCGTTATATCAAGTTTTCCATCATCTTCCTTCATTCGAGGTTCAGTATGGTGCAACGATAAGTGGTTTATCAACTGAAAATTATCAGCAACTATTAGAAACAAAACCAAAGCGTATTAAATTAAAGTGGTCGCCAAAAGTTATTGCTGACATCGAACAGCTACAAAATTTACCATTTAACCCATGGATAGCATTAGATGCGAATGAATCTTTAACGGATCAAGATACAGCAACTTTAAAAAAAGTTCAAAACCTTGAAGATATCTTGTATATCGAGGAGCCTTTTAAGGATTTAGAAATGTTGAAAACCTTATCTCCAAAAGTTATCCCACCTGTAGCAATAGATGAGAAAGCAAGAGATGTCTCAAGCATTTTAACCTTGATTGAACAATATCCGATTGATACAGTGATTTTAAAGCCTTTCAGACTTGGCGGCATAGATAAAATATTTGATGCGATAGACAGCTTGCATCGACAAAACATTAAAGTAGTGATCGGCGGTATGTATGAATATGGATTAAGCCGCTATTTTACTGCTTATCTAAGTCAGTATGCTGACTATCCAGGGGATGTAACGCCTTATGGCTATTATTTTGATCAGGAGTTTACACAAGAAAACGGCATATTAAAAAGGGGACACTTATACTTTGCGCCCCCTGAAATTGATGTGGATCAATTAAAAATTTATTCATGATGATGGTGATGATGACAATGTTGATGTTTGTCATGCTTTAATGGCACTGGGTCAAATCCACCTTTATGAAGCGGATGACATTTTGAAATGCGTTTGATACCAAGCCATGTTCCTTTGATTGGGCCATGGATTTCAATAGCTTCTTTTGTATAGTTTGAACATGTAGGGTAGAAGCGGCATGTAGGAGGTGTCAACGGTGAAATAAAATGTTGATATATCCATATTAAGCCGAGTAATAGCTTCTTCAAATTAATCCCTCCAACTGATTTGTCTCAATTCGTAACGAATCTATTTTAGCATATATAATAAAAGGATGTGATAGAACGTGATTATACATGATCAATTTGATAAAGAAATTCGGTTGAACTTTACACAACCACAAGATAAACCAAATGGGGAACACGTTCTTGCGATCGCATTTCTCAATGATAGTTATCTTTTAACTAGACATAAAAAAAGAGGGATAGAATTTCCAGGTGGAAAAATAGAACAGGGTGAAAGTAGCGAAGCAGCAATTGTTCGTGAAGTCTATGAAGAAACTGGCGGGATTGTTGCTGAGATGACGTACGTTGCGCAATATACCGTATTTCACCCAGAAGGGACGAAATGGTTTACGAAAGATGTCTTTGCGGTACAAGTAGACACTTTAGAAAGTAAAGACGATTATTTAGAAACGGCAGGCCCTGTGACGTGTAAACATTTAGATGAAATTTCGGATGAAGAAAAGAGTTTCTTATTAGAAGACGAAGCGATATTAAAATGTGTAGAAAGAGTGATAGAACGTGGACTTTATCAAAAGAAAGAGGATGCCGATTGATCTCACAACCCATCGTGGTGAAGAAGTAACTTACCTTGTAGATGATTTACGAGTCAAAGGACTTATGATTACACCTAAACAGTCTGTAAAGCGCATTGTAGTCTATTTACGTGGCGGTAAAGGAAAAGTAGGGCGTGTCAGAACTGGACGTTTATTACAGTTTGCGAATGATCATACGTTAGTTTTCGGACCTTACTATCGCGGTAACAATGGCAGTGAAGGCAGAGATGAATTCAGTGGTGATGATTTGCATGATGTGACACAAGCGATCCGTATATTAAAAATATTATATCCAGAAGCTTTTGTGCATATAATTGGTTTCTCTCGAGGTGGATTACAAGGATTATTAACATTCCAAGATTTACCAGCAGACAGCTATATTACTTGGGGCGGCGTATCTGACTTGCATTTGATGTATGAAGAGCGAGTGGATTTAAGAGGGATGTTACGTCGTATGGTAGGGCATCCTAAAAAAGATTTAGCTGCTTATCAAGAAAGAGAAGCTTTACAATATATTGACGCAAATAGTCCACCGATTTTAATTATTCATGGCGGTGAAGATATTCAAGTTGGTATCCATCAAGCTTATTATTTAAAAAATTACTTGAAAAAAATCGGACATCGTTATCAAACGTATTATCAACCTAAGGAAGGACATATTCCGAGACCGAAAGCATTAAAACAAGTATTACAAGTGATACATCAATGGATGGACGATGTTGAAGCAAAAAAGATATAAAAATTCCGAGAAAGGGGTGACCTCTCTCGGAATTTTTTATTTCTATATTTAATTAGGCTTGGAATCCGCCTTTTTCAGCGATTTCATCGTTCTCTTCACCGAATTTCTTAAAGTTTTCAACGAAACGTGATTTCAAGTCTTCAGCTTGTTCACGGTATGCGTCTTTATCACTCCAAGCGTTGATTGGTTGTAGAATTGAATTTGGTACATCTTCAATTTCAGTTGGAATACTTAAACCGAATGCTTCATCTTTTTCGAATGCAGCATCTTTTAAGTCGCCTTTAATCGCAGCGTCTACCATGCGACGTGTATATTTAAGGCTGATTCGACGACCTACGCCGTATTTTCCACCAGTCCAGCCTGTATTCACTAAGTAAACATCCACATCGTGTTTATCGATTAATTCACCTAATAATTCTGCATAAACTTTAGGGTTTAATGGCAAGAACGGTGCACCAAAGCAAGTTGAGAATGAAGGAACTGGTTCGGTAATACCACGTTCAGTACCTGCAAGCTTAGATGTGAAACCACTTAAGAAGTGATACAGTGCTTGTGCTTTGTTTAATTTAGAGATTGGCGGTAACACACCAAATGCATCTGCAGTAAGGAAGATGATTGTATTTGGGTGTGCAGCTTTAGATGGTTTAGCAATGTTTTTAATGTAATCAATCGGATAAGCAGCACGTGTATTTTCAGTGTGCTCGTTATCATCGAAATCAACTGAACCATCATCAGCAACGACTACGTTTTCTAAAATTGTACCGTAGCGGATTGCGTTGAAAATTTCAGGTTCTTTCGTTTTTGAAAGGTTGATTGCTTTAGCGTAGCAGCCGCCTTCAATGTTGAAAATACCATTTTGGTTCCAACCGTGTTCATCATCTCCGATTAATTTACGGTCAGGTGCTGCAGATAATGTTGTTTTACCAGTTCCTGATAAACCAAAGAATAAAGCAACATCACCTTTTTCGCCAACGTTGGCTGAGCAATGCATACTCATGATGTCTTGTTGTGGTAATAAATAGTTCATGACTGAGAAAATACCTTTTTTCATTTCACCCGCATATTCAGTTCCCCCGATTAAGATAACGCGGTGTTTGAATGAAACAATCACGAATGTTTCTGATTTTGTACCATCTACTTCAGGATTAGCTTTGAAGTGTGGTGCTGAAACAATTGTGAAGTTTGGTTTGATTTTTTGAGCTTCTTCTTTTGAAGAAGGGCGGATGAACATATTTTTCGCGAATAAATTATGCCATGCCATTTCGTTCACTACTGTTAAACGTAGTTGTGTATCTTCGTCGCTGCCTGCATAACCATTGAAGACATAAAGTTCATCTTTTTGATCTAAATAGTCTAAAACTTTGTCGTAAAGTCTTAAGAATGTATCTTCTTCAATAGGTTGGTTGATTGAACCCCAGTCAATCGTATCTCTATAAGAAGGTTCATTTACAATAAATTTGTCTTTAGGTGAACGTCCAGTGTATTGACCTGTCAGTGCATTGATAGCCCCAAGCTCTGTCAGTTCCCCTTCGTTGTTGTCCAAAATCTTGTTGTACAATTGTGTAGTTGTGAGTTGGAAAAGTGATGAAGACTTTCCAATCAAATGATCCAACTTATTACGGTTAGTTTGTGCATCTACTGCCATTTTAAAAACCCCTCCAGCGCGTAAGTATTGTTAATAATTGTAAGCCTTTACATTTTCATAGTATAACATAATATGCCGATTATTCCATAACAGATTTAAGATTTTAGACATATAGAATTGACAAGCCTAAAGAGTTTGGGTAGTATTGTGATTAACGGATTCTCTTATCCTGAGTGGCGGAGGGACATGGACCCAAAGAAGCCCAGCAACCTCTCCTTATCGGAGAAAGGTGCCAAACCGTTTGCAAATGTCATTAAAGATGTTTGAACGATAAGAGCGAAAGGACGTTTAAGGGCTTTCTCTCTATGTTTATATAGTTTGAAAGTCCTTTTTTATTTGAGCTCGTAGATAGAGAATTTTCGTAATCAAAATCAAAAGGAGTCAGTTATGTCGAATAATAGAAAATTGTTTACGTCAGAATCTGTTACAGAAGGGCATCCTGATAAAATAGCGGACCAAATTTCAGACGCTATTCTGGATGAATTATTAAAGAAAGATCCGGATGCAAGAGTAGCTTGCGAAACAGTAGTCACTACGGGAATGGCTATGATTGTCGGAGAAATTTCTACAGCAACTTATGTTGATTTTCCTAAGGTTGTCCGTGATACAGTAGCAGAAATCGGTTATACGAGAGCGAAATATGGTTATGATAGTCAAACAATGGCTGTGATGTCAGCAATTGATGAGCAATCACCAGATATCGCACAAGCAGTAGACACTGCTTTAGAATATAGAAATGAAATTACGGAAGAGGAAATTGAAAGTACAGGTGCAGGTGACCAAGGTTTAATGTTTGGTTATGCGACGAATGAAACAGATACGTATATGCCGACACCTATTTACTTCTCACACCAACTTGCGAAACGTTTATCAGATGTCAGAAAAGATGGTACATTAACTTACTTAAGACCAGACGGTAAAGTACAAGTTACTGTTGAGTATGATGAAAATGATAAACCAGCACGTATTGATACGATTGTTATTTCAACACAACATGCTGAAGATGCGTCATTAGATCAAATTCAACGTGATATCAGAACACATGTGATTAATCCAATCGTACCAGCTGAGTTATTAGATGAAGAAACTAAATTCTTCATTAATCCGACAGGTCGTTTTGTGATTGGCGGACCTCAAGGTGACGCTGGTTTAACAGGACGTAAGATTATTGTAGATACTTATGGTGGTCTTGCACGTCATGGCGGTGGTTGCTTCAGTGGTAAAGATCCTACAAAAGTAGACCGTTCAGCAGCATATGCAGCACGTTATGTGGCTAAAAATATTGTTGCAGCAGGATTAGCAGATAAATGTGAAGTACAACTTGCATACGCTATCGGTGTAGCAGAACCTGTATCTATTTCAATTGATACATTTGGAACTGGTAAAGTTTCTGAAGGACAATTGGTAGAAGCGGTAAGAGCTAACTTTGACTTGCGTCCAGCAGGTATCATTAAAATGTTAGACTTAAAACGTCCTATTTATAAACAAACAGCAGCTTATGGTCACTTTGGCCGTACGGATGTTGCTTTACCATGGGAACGTGTAGATAAAGTAGATGCATTAAAAGAAGCTGTTCAAGCATAACTATACAGTTTTTGAATTTGTGACATTTTATTATCGATACATTCGATATTTTCCTTTATAATTGGGAGTAAGATATGTAAAGGAGCGGAATATGTTATGGGACCATTAGAAATTGGTTTGATTGCAGCAATTGTCGTCGCTGTTATCTTCTTTGTCTTATTCTTAGTTGTCTTAAACAGTAAGAAAAAGGCTAAGTTGAAAGCAGAGGAACAATATGAGGCAAAAGAAAGAAGTATAAAAGAAAATTATGAAGACGAGCTTGAAAAAGAACGCGTCGAACATAAAAAAGCGGTCACAAAACAACGCGCTGATTTCGATGAAACAGTGACAGCAAAAGATCGTGAAATCGATGCGCTGAAGCTCTTCTCGAAAAATCATAGTGAGTATGTGACAGACATGCGTTTAATCGGTATCAGAGATCGTTTGGTTAAAGAAAAACGTATTCGACCAGAAGATATGCATATTATGGCGAATATCTTCTTACCTAAAAATGATTTTAATGCGATTGATCGTATCAGTCATTTAGTCTTAACACGTACAGGCTTATACATTATCGATTCTCAATTACTTAAAGGACATGTTTATAATGGCATCAGTCAAGAACAATTCGGTACATTACCAACCATTGAACAAGTCTTTGATGTGTTGGATTTAGATAAACGTCATCCTCAAACATTAGTGTTAGATGAAAATGATGATAAGCAATCAGCTTCATTTGTAAACTACTCAAATCAATTAAAAGAAGTTGAGCACTTAGCAGATACATTGAAGCGCGAATTGAATTTGAAATATACACCAATGGCATTACTTTATTTCAATCCTAAAAATGAAGGTGCAGTGACAATTTCAAATTACGCACAAACAACAAATACTAAAGTACTAGTTGGACCAGAACAATTAGATGAATACTTTAATAAATTCGTTTTCCATGGACGTATTCAATATAATGTTGAAGACTTACAACGTGTTATGGAAGAAATTGAATCATTTAATTAATACAATATGCACTGTTGACTGTAATTTTACAGTTAGCAGTGCATTTTTAATTCAAAATGTTTTACAGTTTTATTCATTGTGCATAGCATAAAGGTAAAGCAACAATGCAAGGAGAGAGAAAAATGAATACATTTATGCTATATAATGGACAAACGATGCCGCAGTTGGGACTTGGCACATATAGAATTGAAAATAATGACGAATTAGCACAACGAGTATCATTTGCGATAGAACACGGTTATCGCAGTATAGATACAGCTGCACGCTATGGAAATGAAGAAAAAGTAGGAGAAGGCATTAAAAAGGGTATTCAAGCCGCTGGCATACACCGCTCAGATTTATTCATTACCTCAAAACTATGGTTAGATGATTACGGCAGAATGAATGTAGAAGAAGCTTATCAACGAACTTTAGATAAACTTGATTTAGATTATTTAGATTTATATTTAATGCATTGGCCTGGCTCTAATGAAGAAGAAATGATTGATACATGGAAAGGCATGGAAGATTTATTAAAACAAAATAAAGTTAAAAATATTGGTGTCAGCAACTTTCAACCGCATCATTTAGAAAGTTTGTTGTCACATGCATCGATTAAACCAGTGATTAATCAAATAGAATTTCATCCTTATTTAACACAAAATGATTTAAGGTTGTATCTTAAAGCGCAACGTATTCAAGCAGAAGCTTGGTCACCATTTATGAATGGAGACATCTTAAAAGATGAAACAATTCAAGCTATCGCTGAAGAAGTAGAGAAGTCGCCTGCGCAAGTTGTATTGAGATGGCATATTCAACATGATGTTATTGTGATTCCTAAATCCATTACACCTTCACGCATTAAAGAAAATATCAACGTGTTTGACTTTGAGCTTTCCGACGACCAAATGAAACGCATAGATCAATTAAATCAAAATAAAAGTATAGACGCAGATGTACCATCTTATAAATCATATTAATCAAAAAGAAGCGTTACCCTTTACAGTGAGTTGTAAAAGATAACGCTTCTTTTATACGATAACATAACCGATTAGGCATGCGATAAAGCATAATCCATATTGTAAAAAGCTATACGCAATAAAAAGCATACGTTGTGACTTAGTGGTCAACATATTGGTTAATTCCAGTGATAGGGTAGAGAATGTAGTTAAACCACCTAAAAATCCTACAATAATCAATGGAGACAACCAAGCTTGTGCAATTGCGATACCTGATAGCAAGCTGATTAAGAAACTGCCTACTAAGTTGACAATAAGCGTTGCTACTGGCAGCTGAGTAGATAGTTTTGAACAGCTATTTGTGACAGCTGCACGGACTACAGCGCCTAAACCGCCACCAAACATTACTAATAAAAGGTTACTCATGACTTAAGGCACCTCCAGCTTTACTACCGATATAGCATACTGCTAAACCAAGAATATAGCTTGAAATCGCGTAGACAAAAAGTAAAATATATTGCTGATGTTCAAACATTTTTACCAGTTCAAATTGAAATGTAGAGAACGTGGTTAATGCACCTAAAAATCCAGTTGTAATTCCTTTTTTGAGTAAAGGATTAGATTTAAAAGTTTGAATCACCAAGGCGGAGACTAAACCCATAAAAAAGGCGCCCGCTAAGTTAGCAATAAAAGTGCCAATCGGAAACCCTTGGCCATGATTTAATTGTGAAAAGATAAATCGCAGCAAGGCACCTAGTGCGCCTCCTACGAACACATATAAATACTGCAAAATATCGCCTCGTTACATTTTTAATATATAAATAATGCTACTGTTATAGTGGGTTGTCAATTAAAATTTAATCATACCAAATGAGATTAAAGAAGTAACGATATGAATAACAATCACTATAAATAAGATGATAGGTAATATTTTACTGGCTTTACGAATCCAATCTGTACGTTCTTTTGAATGTTTAATAGATTTATCTGCTAAAATGATCGCAATAATTAGGATAATTGCATTAACAACACTGCTTGTAATTATTTTTTTCGCAATTGAATGAAACTGCTCGTTTAACAGTGGATTATACATGTTAAAGTTAAAACTGATGATAATAAGGATTATAGTAAGGTAAAAATAAAGTTTTGACCGTGACATGATGACCTCCGTTTCTGTACATTCTTTTATAATATCATAAAATTTTAGAGGGTTGTGGTTTCTTTTTTAAACCTTTATTAACAATTCTGCTGTGAGTTAATCAATCGCGATTTAAACGGGGGAATGTTATAATCAAGTTACTTTAGACAGCATTGAAAGTTAACAGTAATAAGGAGGCACTTATTTTATGGTAAAAGCAGATTTGAATGTAGAAGTATTTGCGGATGGTGCAGATATTGAAGAAATGAAAAAAGCTTACAAAAATAACGAGGTAGACGGTTTCACAACAAACCCGAGCTTAATGGCTAAAGCAGGTGTTACAGATTATAAAGCATTCGCTGAGGAAGCTGTGAAAGAAATTCCAGATGCTTCAATTTCATTTGAAGTATTTGCGGATGATTTAGAAACAATGGAAAAAGAAGCGGAAATTTTAAAACAATATGGTAAAAATGTTTTCGTTAAAATTCCAATTGTGAATACAAAAGGTGAGTCTACAATTCCTTTAATTAAAAGATTATCAGCTGACGGCGTACAATTAAACGTAACTGCAGTATACACTTTAGAACAAGTTAAAGAAATTACAGATGCAGTCACAGAAGGTGTTCCAACTTATGTTTCTGTCTTTGCAGGACGTATTGCGGATACTGGTGTGGATCCATTACCACTAATGAAAGAATCTGTAGAAGTAACACATTCTAAAAAAGGCGTAAAATTATTATGGGCAAGTTGCCGTGAATTATTTAATGTCATTCAAGCAGATGAAATTGGTGCAGATATTATCACATGCCCAGCAGGCGTTATCAGCAAAATTCCAAATATCGGCAGAGATATCAATGAATTATCAGTAGATACTGTTGAAGGATTTGCGAAAGATATTCAAAAATCAGGACTTTCAATTCTATAATTAAATGAGAAATCTAGTATCATGATAATTGATTCTAGTATAAAATAAAGGCAGAAATAATCTTTACCAAGGTATCAGTCCTTATCGTAAAGTTATTTCTGCCTCTTTTTAAAATTTTACCGGGCAGGTGTATAGATGTCGTGAAAAAAGAGCAATTTGAAACAAAAGTAAAAAAGCAACTTTGGTTCCTAAATAAGAAAGAAAAAGATCAGTTGAGCCAAGTTTTAAAGGATTTGGAAAACGATCAGACTGCTACATTAACTTATAAACAGCCTATCAAGTTTTCAAATCAATTTTTAAGAACGCATATCTTTAAAAAGCGTCATCAAGGGACAGCCTCACTATTCTTAATTATTGTTGGGATGCTACTTATCAATGCATTATTACTAGGTTTATTTTTATTTGGTTTACTAACGAGTTTAAGTGTCGTTCAATATTTTGTAAATCCACAAGTCGATTTATCACTTGTACAATTAGCATTAATTCTAATAGGTGGCATTATATCGCTAATCGTCGCAAGTATTTTAATGAAAATCGTTACAGCATTCTTTACAAAAAAGTTGTTAGAAAATCGCTTTAATCAGCGTCATGAAAAGTCATAAAATGTAAGAAGATACATTCTAACCACTTACGATGCACAAATGAGTAATGGGCGTTTACGACTAACTGCACACCATTTTTAAAGATCAGTCTTGTCGTATAGCGTTCTTGTTTTAGACCTATGATTTCCAAACCATTTACAAAGTATTGGATAGGTGCACGTTTATTCTGTATAGGGAATAAAATGGTTTGTTGATTCACGATTAATGGCAAGTGTTTACGAATATTGAGCATTTGTTTCAATTCATATGATGCATATTTAGATTGAGGTGATTCACGTCTTAATAATGCATTCATATAAGATTTTAATGGTACTTTCGTTAAACCATGAAACATGTTGTAAACACATTCTATTTGGAAAGTGTGATGAGGGTAGAAAGTGAAATATAAAATTCTTGGACGTTCACAAACAACCATTATGACATCTCTCCTTTAAGAAAGTGTTTTAAAGGTGCAAGTTTATGGCGAACTTGCATTTGATACTTTCTGATTGTAGTCGCTGACTTCTTCATCAAAGTTTGTATTTCGAACTGTTTATAACCACATAATTTTAAATTCAACCACATGCGTTCATAGTCATTAAGCAGCAAGTAATATTCAGATGCGATCAACTGCGTGAGATAATTGTAATCTGAGTAATCACTTGTATCTTTAATATCGGAGATGATTGCTTGATTACTCTCTTCTAAAACTTTACTTTTCTTTCTAAATAAATCGATGAGATAGTAGTTCAGCCTTTGAAATAAATAAACGCTCATGCTATTATGAATGGACGTATCAAATTGTCGTAATAATGACCACATTTTGATGGATAAAAGTTGGGCATATTCGTCAATATCATACTTAATATTATATCTTTTTAATAAAGCATAAATGATACCCTGGTGTCGGATGATTAATGTCTCTGTGTTCATCACTCCACACTTTCAATCTTTGTACATAACATATTATTTCTGGTTGGTTTGAGTTTAACGAAGCGGATTAATTCTTTCATTTGCTAAATGTACAAAATAGGTGTTAAATAGAAGGGTAGAATTAAATAATTTAACAAAATAAATTGTAGTTTTCGACATAATAAGCATGATTAAACATAATTTACTAATAGATGGGAGGATTCCATGGATTACGCACACTTGAATTTAGAACACTTTTTCGCACGCCATGATGAATTGGATATGATTAAAGATAGTTCAGATTTTGTAATGATTAATAATATGACAAATGAAATGATGTATCGTGATGGCAAAATTGAAGGTACAATCGATTTGAACCGTTACTACTATAAGAATAGATCAGAAGCAGCTAGTTTTATAATTATGGAGTACAAACGTCCGGAATAATTAAAAACGAAAGCTAGTATTCGCCTGTTTATTACAGAAATGTCTGTAGATAAATAGGCTGTTTTTTATTTGAAGGATGTTATTTTGCACGAATCATGTACTGAGGTTATAGAAATGTTATTGAAAGAATACAGCAATATTACATTCTGACTTCAAGCACGTTCTATGGAATAAGATATGATAGAATGGTGGTTGGATAACTCTAAATTGTGATACACTGCAAAAAGTGTTAAGATTTAGAATCAAAACGAAATAATTTTTAAGTGTTATAAAACCGTAGGAACTATGGGGATAGCTCGGTAGGAAATAAATCAGTCATCATGAATGCGCCGAGAAGCTTCAACACCGTGTTACATAGTGTTAAGCAGTTCACTTTAACTTGACCTAAGAGGTGTAATTATGACGAAACACAAGAAAGGCTCTATCTTCGCAATTATAGGGCTGCTTGTTATTTTGGCTGTGACAGGTTATATTTTCTTTTCTATGATTTCCGACCAAATATTGTTTAAACATGTTAAAAAAGAAGAAACAGTTGAACATTTGGACGTAACTCTGAATCAAGCAGCTAAAAAACAAATTAATAACTATACAAGCCAACAAGTTTCCGACAAAAATGATAGATGGCATGATGCTACAGGAACAGAGATCAAGAAAGCCATGGACAGTGAAAAATTTATCGATGATAAAACTCAAAAGTATCAATTCTTAGATTTATCTAAATATCAAGGTATCGATAAAAATAGAATCAAACGTATGCTTGCTGACAGACCTACATTATTAGCACATACTGAAGACTTTATTCATGCAGCTAAAAAACGACAAGTAAATGAAGTATACTTAATTTCACATGCTATCTTGGAAACAGGTGCTGTAAAAAGTGAATTATCAAAAGGTGTAGAAATTGATGGTAAAAAATACTACAACTTCTATGGTGTCGGCGCATTAGATGAAGACCCGATTAAAACGGGTGCTGAATATGCTAAAAAGCATGGTTGGGATACACCAGAAAAAGCGATTGATGGTGGTGCAGAATTTATTCATAAGCACTTCTTATCAAATCCAGATCAAAATACGTTATATAGTATGAGATGGAATCCTAAGAATCCTGGTGAACACCAATATGCAACAGATATCAAATGGGCAGAAAGCAACGCATCACTTATTGCAGATTTCTATAAAAAGATTAATACTGAAGGTAAATACTACAAGTTATTTGTTTATAAAGATGACAAAGAACATCAATAATAATTCAATATAATATATAGTTTAAAGCGAAATGATTAAATGAATGTGATTTAATTGTTTCGCTTTATTTTTGTTTGTTGCATAATAGAAGGTGAAGCAATAAACAGGGTAGTTATGTAGGAAGAGTAGGAGGTTATTTGTATGCGTGTTGCAATAATCGGAATGGGCACTGCAGGTGTCAGTATTTTAAGACAATTAGAACAACACCCATATTTCAAAGAACTAGACATTGATGTTTATGACAATGCTAAAAATATGGGACAAGGTGTACCATTTCAAAATGACAGCTCACAATTACTAATTAATTTACCAAGTAAGGATATGTCATTAAATTCTAAAGATCAGGAAGAATTCTATCGTTGGTATCAACAACAAAATGATTTTAAATTTGAGAATGCGACTTATTTACCAAGATTTGTCTTTGGACATTATATGAAAAGTTACCTCGATAAATTTAATGACATGTATGACAATATTCATATTATTACTGAAAAAGCGACTGAAATGTACTTGGAAAAGGGTTTTGAAAAAGATGCGCATATTCAATACTTTATTTGTACCAATCATGAACAAGAGGCATGTCGTCAATATGACTATGTCTTTTTGACAGTCGGTACGATGGCGTATCATGACCCATACCAGTTAAAAGGATTAAAAGGATTTATTAAATCACCTTATCCCACATATGAAACATTAAATACAGTGGAAGATACGGATGATATCGCAGTAATCGGAACAGGTTTATCTAGTCTGGATGTTATTCGTTATGTTGTGAAGCATCATCCTAACTTACCATTGACGGCTGTGAGTCGACGTGGAGAGTTGCCGAGTGTCAGAGGAGAAATGCCAGAAATTACATTAAAGTATCTAACTAAAGAAAACTTTAATCAGATTATTAAATCTCATTTTGGTGTAGTTCCACTAGAGACTGCTATTCATCTCTTTAAGCAAGAGTGTGAGGATTTGAATATCCCGCTTCAACAGCTTATCAATAGAAAAGTCGGCGACCCAATTAAAGATTTAAAATATGATTTAGCTCACCCAGAAATATTAGGTGTATTCCAAAGTTTATTAGAAACGATAAAAGAAAATATGAACTGGATTTGGAATAGTTTAAGCATTGAAGATCAAAGGGAGTTTATGAAACGCTACATGCCGATTTTAAAAGTGAATTCCAACCCAATGCCGCCACGCACAGCACGTTTGCTTATAGAAGAGATAGAAGCGGGACACTTGTTAATCAAAAAAGATTTAGAAAAAGTTGTACAAGAAAATGATACCTTTGTTTTCAAATATAAAGATTCAAACGAAACTGAACAATATAATGTTGTGATTAATGCGACTGGACCTAGAACACAATTAAAAGATTTAGATGAAGATGACGGCTTTTTAATTGATATTGCGAATAGACAAATTGTGCAAGCGCATCCGATGGGCGGCATTCAAATTGTGCCTGAAACAAATCAAGTCATCAGCCCGAGATACGGAACACTGCCACACTTAATTGCGATTGGTCAGATTACCAATGGCATCAACCAAGCACGAAATGGTGTCAATATGATTGTGCGTCAATCTGTACAAGCGGTTAATAGTTTATATGAATTTCATTCGGAGAATAGATAATCATTAAGTAATAATTATTGTCAGTTAAATTAAAATAAGCTATGATAAATATATGAGCAAAGTATTGCTCGTTCGATTCAGAAACAATTTCATAATATTCTTTCGGGGCAGGGTGCAATTCCCAACCGGCAGTAAAAACATAAGCCTGCGACCTGTACTCTATTTTAGAGTATGGCTGATCTAGTGTGAATCTAGAGCCGACAGTGAAAGTCTGGATGGGAGAAAGAATCAAGACGTCATTAAATATGATTTAAAACGCGTATTTAAGTGAAGTCTAGTTTGTGTTAGCAATTTTTAACATGGGTGGACTCTGTTTAAATACGGTGATGATACATTTTTCCGTTGCCTCTTTAGTTAGGTGACGGAATTTTTTTATTTTAATGAGGTGATTGTTTGAATCGATTTTTACAAAATGCGATTGCATTAGCAAAAATGGCTGAAGGCCAAACGGGTGTGAACCCTGCTGTTGGTTCTGTCGTGGTTAAAGAAGGCAGAATTGTCGGTTTAGGTGCGCATTTAAAACAAGGTGAACGTCATGCGGAAGTACAAGCCTTAGATATGGCAGGTGCAGATGCAGAAGGCGCAACGATTTATGTTTCGCTTGAACCTTGCACACACTTTGGTTCTACACCGCCTTGCGTCAATAAAATCATTGAAGCAGGTATTTCAAAAGTTGTATATGCGATGAAAGATATAACTTTAGATTCACCTGGTGATGAGATTTTAACTGAAGCAGGTATAGAAGTGGAATATCAGCATGATGCACAAGCAGAAGCTATGTATACAGATTTTTTCAAAGCTAAACAAGCACAGATACCTGAAGTAACTTTAAAGGTGAGTGTCAGTTTAGATGGAAAGCAAGCGACAGATAACGGTCAAAGTAAATGGATTTCAAATCCAGGTGTGAAACAGGATGTGTTTAAACATCGAGCAAGACATGATGCTATTCTAACCGGTGCAGGTACTGTACAAGCTGACAATCCGAGTTTAACGGTAAGGTTAGAAGGAGAAAGACAGCCTGTACGTGTGGTGTTAGCGAGGAGCGGTCATTTGGATTTCACACAAACTTTATTTACTGATCAACAGACACCTGTGCTTGTGTATACAGAAAATACACAATTAAAAACAAAAGAGCATGGGTCTAATATTCAAATCATTGTATTAGATGATTGTTCTATTGAAACTATTTTAAAAGATTTATATCAAAGAGGTATCGGCTCAGTCTATGTAGAAGCTGGACCTAAAGTGACTTCACAATTTCTCCAATCACAGTGTGTCCAAACACTGATTATTTACTACGCCCCGAAAGTAATTGGAGGTTCTGGCAAGTATCAGTTTTATCAAACTGACAATGTACTTCCTTTAGAACAAACTCCTCAATTTGAAATTGACCATTCTGAAATCATCGATCAAAATATCAAAGTTGTATTAAGAAAGAAGTGATTTCATGTTTACCGGTATTGTAGAAGAAATCGGTACGGTTGATCGCCTTGTGACAGAACAAAATGTCATAAAACTCTCGATAGCATGTGAAACAATTTTAGAAGATATGCATATCGGCGATTCAATCAGTGTCAATGGTGCATGTTTAACAGTAACTTCCTTTAATCAGAAATCCTTTGATGTGAATGTTATCAAAGGTACAGAAAATAAAACGTATCTCAATCAACTGACTAAAGGCAGCTCGGTCAATCTTGAACGTGCTATGCCGAGTCAGGGCAGATTTGGTGGCCATTTTGTGTTAGGTCATGTCGATGAAGTCGGAAAAGTACTAAAAATCAGACCGTCATCTAATTCTAATATCATGACCATACAATGTCCTAAATCTATTACTGACCAAATGGTTCAACAAGGTTCAATCACGGTTGATGGAACAAGTTTAACGATTTTCAGATTAGCAGAAGGCCAATTTGATATTCATTTAATTCCAGAAACAAAACGCGCAACGATTTTAGGTCAAAAGCGTGTCGGTGATACCGTGCATTTAGAAGCGGATATGTTATTTAAATATGTACAAAAAGCAATTTCAAATCAAAATACTGAATTAACGCCAGATAAATTAGCGCAATTCGGATTCTAAGAGGAGTGTTCAGAAATGCAATTTGATGATATCGAAAGTGCAGTTGAAGCACTAAAACAAGGTGAAAGTATTATTGTTGTGGATAATGAAGACCGAGAAAATGAAGGGGACTTAGTAGCTGTAACGGAATTGATGAATGAAAATACAGTCAATTTTATGGCACGAGAAGCACGTGGTTTAATTTGTGCACCTCTAGCTCCTTCTATCGCACGCTCATTAAATTTAGAGCCGATGGTTAAAGATAACAGCGATGCATTTGGTACAGCATTTACTGAAAGTATTGATCATATCGATACTACGACAGGTATCTGCGCTGCTGAGAGAATGCTGACAGCTAGAGCTTTGATTAATGATGAGAGTACAAGTGCAGATTTTAATCGACCAGGTCATTTATTTCCATTGATTGCTAGAATCGGCGGGGTTCTAGTACGTCCAGGACATACGGAAGCGGCTGTAGATTTAGCAAGTATGACAGGCTCAAAACCAGCAGGTCTCATTTGTGAAATCATGAATGAAGACGGCACAATGGCTAAAGGTGAGCAACTCCAAGCATTTAAAGAAAAACATCAATTAAAAATGATTACCATTGAATCTTTAATTCATTACCGTAAATTGCATGAACAGCACATGCATGCAAAAGCTAAAGTAAAACTACCTACAGATTTCGGTACATTTGATATGTATGGATTTGAATCAGATTATTCACATGATGAAATTGTAGTAATTGTTAAAGGTGACATTCAAAACGTAGAAAATGTACGTATTCATTCATCTTGTCTGACAGGTGATATTTTCCATAGTCAACGTTGCGACTGTGGTGCTCAATTAGAAGCAGCAATGAAATACATCGATGAACACAACGGTATGGTGATTTACTTACCACAAGAAGGTCGAGGCATTGGCTTAATTAATAAACTGAAAGCCTATGAACTGATTGAACAAGGTCACGATACAGTCACTGCGAATTTAGCATTAGGTTTTGAAGAAGATTTACGAGATTATTATCATGCTGCTGAAATTTTAAAACACTTCGGCATTGAAAAAGTGAACTTGTTAAGTAATAACCCAGAAAAATTCAAAGGGTTAAAACATTATGGTATTGAAGTTGAAAAGCGAATTGAACTGATTGTACCTGAATGTAGTCACAATCATGATTATATGCAAACGAAAAAAGAAAAAATGGGACACATGATTTAATAAATTTTAACGATATTATTGGAGGAATTAACATGAACTTTGAAGGTAAACTATTAGGTAAAGATTTAAAAATCGGTATTGTTGTGAGTCGTTTTAATGATTTTATTACAGGTCGCTTATTAGAAGGGGCTAAAGATGTATTAGTCCGTCATGAAGTAGAAAATGATAATATTGATGTAGCATATGTACCAGGTGCATTTGAAATTCCACTAGCTGCTAAAAAATTAGCAGAAACAAATAAGTATGATGCAGTGATTACATTGGGTTGTGTCATTCGCGGAGCAACATCTCATTATGATTATGTATGTAATGAAGTTGCAAAAGGCGTATCAAAAGTGAGTGATACAGCAGGCTTGCCAGTAATCTTCGGTGTACTAACAACTGAGACAATTGAACAAGCAATCGAACGAGCAGGTACAAAAGCAGGCAATAAAGGTGCAGAATCAGCAATGGCTGCAATTGAAATGGCAAACTTATTAAAATCAATTCAATAAGTGTTTTTGAATTAAAAAAACAGACAAAAGGCAAGGCCGATAGTGGTCTTGCCTTTTTCATGAATACAGTATTTACTTACGTTTCTTTAAGCCTTTGAGACCGAAACTTAAACCAATAACTGCGGCAATTGCGCCAGCGCCTACAGCAAGTGTTTTAGGTTTCACAAATTCTTTGACAGCTAAATTTAAATTTTGCGGACGTTCAGCTAAACGTCGCATAAAGTATCCGAACCAATCTTCGCCAAATGGAACATAGATACAGAAATGATAACCGTCTTCGGCAATTTCATAAGCTAACTCTGAACGGAAACCATACAACATTTGAAATTCGAAATTATCACGATCTATGTTGTTCTCTTTAACGAATTTTTTAACATGATCAATGATTTTGTGGTCATGTGTAGCGATAGATGTAAAATTCTTCGCACTTTTCAGTCTTTTTTCGATAAGCTTAATGTAATTCTCATCGATGTCCTCTTTAGTTTGGTAGGCGATAGACGCATTTTCTTTATAAGCACCTTTGACTAAACGTAATCGAATGTGCGGGTAATCTTCAATCATATTGTCGGCTGAATATAAATAAGCTTGAACTACTGTTCCGATGTTATCATAATCTTTTGATAATTCATCCAATACATAGAGGATATTTGATAAGCCTGCATATTTCTCGGTATCAATATTGATATGAATATTACCAAGTGACTTTGCTTTTTCTACAATTTCTCTTAAGTTCTGTTCTGCCAAATCTACATCGAACTCTGCGCCTAATTGACTGATTTTAAGAGAAATATGTGCGTCTAAATTGTTGTCGTAAATTGCTTGTAGTACAGTTAAAATAATTTTCTTTTCTTTAATACTTTGTTCTTTTGAATCTACAAATTCACCAAGACAATCGACAGTCACCGTAATCCCCTTATCATTAAGTGTTTGGATTGTCTTAATAACTTCATCAATCGAGTTACCAACAACTACTTTACTGGCACCTAACATAGGTCCGTATTTTCGTGCTGCTTGGTTCAAAAAAGTGTTATTTGATAAACTGATAAAAAAATCTTTGACTAATGGCATGTAAATTCCTCCCATACAACTCTGTTAAAAATAGTGTATCATGTTTCATAAATGTATGAAAACGTTAACAATATACAAATATACTTATTTATTTATAAATAACACGAATAGTAAATTATGTAATTGATATGAGAAAAGAACACAATACTAAAAAGGTTATCCTTAATTCCGTTGAGTATATATGTCAGTTCTAAATAGATTTTAATCGGTTCGTTTTGATACAATAATAGTAATTAATTCAGTAGAAGGGTAGTCGTTGATATGTGGAAGTGGGAAACAGAAAGTGAAGCAAAAGGTGTCATAGTTATTGCTCATAATATATTAGAACATACAGGCAGATATGCCTATGTGATTACATCACTCAGACGAAATGGATATCATGTGATTATGGGTGATTTGCCTGGACAAGGCCAAACTTCAAGATCTAATAAAGGTCAAATCGACAACTTTGAAGTCTATCACGAACATATCTTGGAATGGTTGAGAATAGCGAGTGAATATAAATTACCTACATTTTTAATGGGTGTCGGCTTAGGCGGTTTGATTACATTAAATTTAATGGAAAGAACTGAGTTGCCGATTGAAGGTATTATTTTACTTTCGCCATTAGTTGCGTTTAAGACAAATGCTAAAACTCGCAAAAATCTATTTACATCTAATATTGGTGCAGGCGTTAAAGATATGCGCTTTAATGTAGGCATTGAACCAGAGCATTTAACAAGAAATGAAGAAGTTATAAGAGAAACTAAAGAAGATGGTTTGATGCTGACAAAAGTATCTTACCATTGGTATAAAGAAGTTGTTCATGTCATGAAAAAGACTTTAGAACATTTAGAAGACATCCAAAGTATCCCAATGTGCTTAATGTATGGGAAAGAAGATCAAATTTTAGACACCGATGCGATTGTAGAAATCAAAAAACGTGTAAAAACAGACGAACTTTATTATAAAGCATGGGAAGGACTCTACCATGAAATTCATAATGAACCAGAGCGTCCGCTAGTCATGCGTTATATCCTTAGTTATTTAAATAACAAAGTCAATGCATTAGGTTTTATACCAAATGACATTGATGATCAAATTGAAATTTAATCAAAAAGGCGCTGTAATAACCTTTACCATTACAGCGTCTTTTGTATTGTCGGTAAATGTTTACAATGTGTAAAATTTCCAAGCATTTCGCATTGATTTTATAGGCTGAAATTGGTATCTTGTATATGTGAAATAAATCACATAGAAGCGATTCTAAATTGGAGAGGGTAAGTAATATGAGTAATGTAAAAGCGAATAAAGTAGTTTTAGTAGGCGATGGTGCAGTAGGTTCTAGTTATGCATTCGCTATGGTAGCACAAGGTGTTGCTGATCAATTAGTAATTATTGATTTAGTAGAAGAAAAAGTAAAAGGCGATGTACTAGACTTAAACCATGGTATGCCTTATGGTGAATCACCATCTATCGTTACAGCAGGTTCATATGCTGATTGTTCAGATGCTGATTTAGTTGTTATCACTGCAGGTGCACCCCAAAAACCTGGTGAAACACGCTTAGATTTAGTAGAAAAAAATACTAAAATCTTCAAATCAATTGTGGGTCAAATTATGGACAGCGGTTTTGATGGTATTTTCTTAATTGCTGCTAACCCAGTAGATGTGCTTACTTATGTCACTAAAAAAGTTTCTGGTTTACCAAAAGAACGTGTTATCGGTTCTGGTACAATTCTAGATACAGCACGTTTCAAATATGAATTAGGTGCAGAATTCGGTGTAGCACCTGAAAGTGTTAATGCTAGCATTATTGGTGAACATGGTGATTCAGAATTAGCAGTATGGTCACAAGCAAGTATTGCAGGTCAAAATTTATATGATATTTTAAATGGTGATCCTGAACGTGCAAAACGTATTGAAGAAATCTTCTTAAATACACGTGATGCAGCTTATGACATCATTAAAGCTAAAGGCGCAACTTATTATGGTATCGCAATGGGCTTATTACACATTTCTAAAGCCATTTTACGTAACCAAAATCTTGTATTAACAGTTTCAAGTTACTTAGAAGGTGAATACGGTCATAAAGATGTTTACATCGGTGTACCAACACTTGTAAACCGTGCAGGTGCAGTGAAAATTTATGAAACACCTTTAAATGAAAGAGAAACTAAAGAGTTTAGCCACTCTGTAGAAGTATTAAAAGAAACAACTAAAAGTGTAGATAAATTATTTAACTAAATTTAAATACAACAAGAGCAGCTATCGCATTGATATGCTCCCCCTATAGTAGACACTAAAAA
>NZ_KV837046.1:0-1041 GCF_001838465.1 Staphylococcus sp. HMSC061G12 | reverse complement strand
CACGTAAATAAGGATATAAATAAGCACGTAAATAGACATACAAACACTAGTATATACACTTACATACACATATACATACACACATATATAAATATGTTAATATTCAGGTGTATATGCTATAATAAGTGTGGAGGTGTTAAGATGGAAATCATCACATTCGCAGCCATTAAAGGCGGTGTCGGCAAAACTACACTATCTTACAATTTTGCTGAATACCTGGCTGATTCAGGCGCTAAGGTTTTAATGATTGACCTCGATCATCAATGTAATTTATCTCAGATTTTAGGGGTCTATGATCAAAAAAATACAGTTTTATCCATATTTGAAAAAGTTGAGTCTCTGCACATTAATGAAAAAGTTAAAATTCATCACATCAGTGACAACATCGATCTCATTAGCGGTTTTTTACGATTGGATGAATATGAAAAACATATGAGCACGACAGATGGTAAAGATATGCAGTTATATATGTGGTTGGATGATTATTATGAAGCGTATTATCTTGATCAATACGATTATATTATTATCGATACGCATCCAGATTTCAGCACATCCACACGTAATGCCATTGTAGTCAGTCATAAAGTCATTTCTCCAAATAAGCCGAGCGGCTTTAGTGATGATTCGAATGCTAATATTGAATATCGTATTAATAAATTGAAAAAAGAGCTCATAGATTTTAAAACGAGAGAAAGTTATGTTACAGCCAAATTATTTTATGTTGGAAATATGGTTAAACATAATACAAAATCATCTATTGCTTTTAAAAAAGCAATTCAAAACAATTCAAACTACATCACATATTTTCCAGACAAAGAATTAATTACACGTAGTGTCTTAGAGAAAAAGCCGATTGTTAAGATGAAAAAAAATTCCAAATTATATGCGAAGGAAAAAACATTTTTTGATCAATTCAGTGAGAAATGTAAAGCAATCAAAGATGCATAGCTGATGTAATATGACAATGATTTTATATGCTTTGAAGAAAATAATAATATATCAATTAATAACTAAGGAGGGCCTGAGCTATGGCATTTAATA
>NZ_KV837045.1:0-1654 GCF_001838465.1 Staphylococcus sp. HMSC061G12 | reverse complement strand
GTGTTAACCAGTCCAAAAGCTATACCACTGGCAATGCCAATAATAATTAAAGAATAGAGAGACATCTGAGGTATAAACATCATAATCAGAATACCTACTATAAATAAAGTACCTGTAAATATTGTAACTCCTATTTGAGACTTCATCTTTGTTACTATTATTGGCGTGATAAAAGTCAATGGAATAATTGCAAGTTGTAATAGAGCTAGATATAACCCGGCAAGATCAGAAGATATGTCATATGTTGAGAGATATTGTGGTAACCAATTTATAAGTGAATAAAATATTAAAGATTGACTACCCATTAGTAACGTAATTTGCCAAGCTATAGAATGTTTCCAAACATTGGTGTTATTAATCATATGGGGATTATTGCTTTTTTGGTTATGTTTAAGTTGAAACGCCCAAATAAAAATTGTGAGTAAAGTTATCAATCCTATTATTCCTAAAGCGATATTGTAATTAGAGACTTTTAAAATAGGAGATGTTACAAATGAAGATAAGCTGCCAAATATATTCATTACTACTGTATAATATGCTGTCATTATTCCGATTCTAAGAGGAAAATTGGATTTAATGACACCGGGAGTTAAAACATTGCCAAATGCAATTCCGATACCTATTAAGGTTGTTCCTATATATATAAACGGCAGTATGGTAATACTTCTTAAAATAATACCTACAAAAATAAAAATAAGGGCAACAAATAATGTTTTATTCATACCAAAAATTTCACCTATTTTAGAAGCAAAAAGTGAAATTATTGCAAACGCAACTAATGGAATGACTGCTATAATACTAAGTAAACCATTAGAAAGAGAAAAAGTTTCTTTTATTGAATGTAAGGCCACGCCCACAGATGTAATAGGTGCTCTTAAATTAGCACCTATGAGTAAAATACCTATAAAAAGAAACCAATTTATAGATGTATCTGTATTTCTTTTCATAAAAACCTCCTATTGTAACATATAGAGAACAAATTTCACTTTATATGTTACAATAATTTACAAGACTTTAAAAGGAGGTATTATTTTGGATAATATAAATGATGTTGTTGCCTCTAACTTATATAAATATAGGAAAGCGAAAAATTTAAGTTTGGAAAAAACTTCTAAACTTACAAATGTGAGTAAAAATGTATTAAGTATAATTGAAAAAGGAGAAGGTAACCCTACGATAAATACTTTAGTTAATTTAGCAAATGGACTTCAAATACCAATATCTTCTTTAATTAATAAAAAAGAATCAACAGTTCAATTTATAGACAATAGATACATTAATCCAATTTACAGTATTGATAAAACAGTCACTGTTTTCCCATACTTTCCTTACGATAAAAATAAAAATTTTGAAATGTTCAGTATGAATTTCAAAATAGATGGTTCTTTATATTCAAAAGGACATGAAGAGAATTCTAGAGAATTTATAATAGTGAATAAAGGTACACTAAAGATAAAAGTAGGAAAACATGTTAGTATCGTTAAAGAAAAGCAAGCTATATCTTTTGAATCAGATTCAGAACATAGTTACTTTAATATAGGTGAAGGAGTTTTAGAGTTGACTGCTACTATTCAATATTAGTTTGAAGAATACCTAATGTGATTAGCTATACTTTTTCTAACTTTGCAACAGAACCCGACAAAATATATTTATC
>NZ_KV837044.1:0-1421 GCF_001838465.1 Staphylococcus sp. HMSC061G12 | reverse complement strand
CTAGTAATTGCGTTGATTTCTGTTATAATTTCTTTGAATGTGCCATGTCTATTTCTTCTTGTGACCCACTTTAATTTGGCTTTTAAATTTCTTTTTGCTTCCATAGTGGGTCTGAAACGACAAGTGCCATTTGTTTTCATTATCAGACAACTCAAGAACTTTAAACGTGTAGGAGAACCCACTTTACTTTTATCTTTATTCACTGTTAATTTCAGGTCTTTTTCGATAAAATTTGTGATACTTTCCATAACACGTTGTCCGGCACGTTTTGATTTTACAAAGATGACGAAGTCATCAGCGTATCTCACAAAACGGTGTCCGCGCTTCTCTAATTCTTTATCCAGTTCATGCAAATAGATATTACACAACAAGGGAGATATAACTCCACCTTGAGGGGCACCTGTCTTTCTTTCTGCGTATTCGCCAGACAGGTCTGCAGACCCGCTTTGTAAACTTTTGCGGATAAATTTAGAAATAGCTTTGTCTTGTATAAAGCGCTCAAACAAGTACATCAACTTATCATGGTTCAATGTATCAAAGCATTGTTTCAAATCACAGTCTACGACTGTGTGATAACCCTCTTCATAGTATTGGATACATTGTTTCAATGCTGTCCCTGTACTATGATTTGGTCTGAAACCATGACTATGTTTTGAAAACTGACGATTAATTGTCGGTTCGATAACTTGTTTGATTGCCTGTTGGATAACTCTATCCCTTGCGACGGGAATTCCAAGAATTCTCTTTTTGCCATTTGGTTTTGGAATGGCTACTTTCTTAACTGCTTGCGGTTCATAAGTACCGTTAAGCAGTTTTTCTTTTATTTGTGGATAGAATTCTCTGAAGTGAGCATTTAACTCTTTAACCTTCATCCCATCAATTCCAGGAGAACCATTGTTTTTGATAACTTTCTTGATTGCCTTCTCTATGTTGTTTGGTCTTACAACAAGTTCCATCAATGATGGAGACTCACGATACATTTCTTTCATATCAACTAAGATTTACTGTACACATCTGCTTATCTTTTTTCGTTCCACTACTTATCATCCACAGATTGCCAATTCCCATTGTTTTCGGTACGTCGTAAATCTATAACCTCCATTCTTTACTCTGTATTTAATATTGTTCAGTCCTTCGGTACATTTTCCCTACTATGACTTCTGCTGACTTCTCATAATTCGTTGTTACTACGATTCGAAGAATCGCTTATGAGACCTCCTCGGGTAAGATTAACCACTTTCCACTCATGTCACTGCATCATTTACTCATACGAATTTGGGCAGTATTGGACTTTGTTTTGTTGTGCAAACTCATCCGTTCGTATAAGCCTTGATATGATGTTTCTGTTCGTCAGTGCAAGTGTTTGCGTCCGACTTCCTTCAGATTCCACCTCACGATGGACACCCTTGTCTTTCACTAAC
>NZ_KV837043.1:0-3361 GCF_001838465.1 Staphylococcus sp. HMSC061G12 | reverse complement strand
TCAAGTTGTTAATCATGCCGAGCGCACACAAAAAGTAAACTGCGTACAGTTTAAGACGCAGTTTACTTTAATTAACCCATTGATGCATATAATCATAGATATTTTTAAGAATTAATGCACTCGTTACGATGACAAACAATACTCTGACATAACCGACACCTTGTCTCAGTGCAAATTGCGCACCTGCATAGGAACCGACAATCATACTGAAAGCCATAATCAAACCGATCCCGTAATCAACTTTGCCTAGCAACATAAATAGCAATAATGCACCGATATTTGAAGCGAAATTAAGGACTTTCGCGTTACCAGCAGCACTTAAGAAATCAAATCCGACTATCAGTAAAGTGAACAACATGAACGAGCCTGTGCCTCCACCTAAAAAGCCGTCATAAAAACCGATGAGTAATAATACACTTGTAAAGAGAATCGCTTTTTTAGTTGAAAGCTTTTGATATGTTCGTATACTGCCCCAATCTTTACGCACGAGTGTATAAATCATCACAATCGTTAAGATGATTATGACAAGCGGTTTTAAGACTGAAGCTGGTAAAAAGGAAGCCAAGCTCGCACCGCCCACTGCCGCTAAAAAGACAAATGGGAAGAGCTTGCCTACAATTTTCAAATCGACCTTGCCGGAACGTATAAACTTAATCGCACTGGTTAAAGAACCAAATGAACTTGCTAGTTTATTTGTTCCAAGTGCAGTTGCTGGCGGGAGACCTATGGCGAGTAAAGCCGGTGTAGATATTAAACCACCGCCACCAACTACTGCATCAATAAACGCAGCTAAAAACCCAAATACAATTATGATTAATATCAGTGTCAAATCCCATTCCACGATGTTTACCCCTTTTTACTCACATATTACTTAGAATAAATCTTCCATTAACGCTTCTGTTGTTTTGTCTTTTTGACTTTGATAATTTTTAGTGACTTCAATAGTTTCAATACCTTCTACAGCACGATCAATCATTTCACTAAAGTCATATACACTTTCATAGCGTTCTACTTTTTCAAAATCAGGTTCTGTAACCGGGTTTTTAGGAGTGAAGATTGTACAGCAATCTTCAAATGG
Source organism: Staphylococcus sp. HMSC061G12 (assembly GCF_001838465.1). NCBI lineage: Bacteria > Bacillati > Bacillota > Bacilli > Caryophanales > Staphylococcaceae > Staphylococcus > Staphylococcus sp. HMSC061G12. Next base: position 2,283 of record NZ_KV837043.1, on the reverse strand, counting down.
TTGAATTGATGTTTCAAACGTACCATATTGTTTTGCTTTAATGACAATTTCTTCTTTATCTAATGTTAATAACGGACGTAAGACTGGCGTTGAAGTAACATGGTTAATCGCATACATACTTTTAAGTGTTTGGCTGGCAACTTGTCCTAAGTTTTCACCATTAACAATCGCATCTGCGCCAATTTGATGTACTACTTTATCAGCAATGCGCATCATCATTCTTCTTGTAGATGTCATAGTATAGCGTTCATGGACTACTTTATGAATTTGTTTTTGAACTTCTGTAAATGGAACGATGTGCAATTTGATCGGCCCTACACGTTCAGCTAAGATACGCGTTAGTTCAATGACTTTTTCTTTAGCTTTTTCACTTGTAAATGGCGGACTATGGAAATGAATGGCTTCTACTGTTACACCACGACGCATGATTTCCATACCTGCTACTGGTGAATCAATACCGCCTGACAACATTAATAATGTTTTACCGCCTGTACCAACTGGTAATCCGCCAACGCCATCAATCACACGGTCATAAATATAAATTGCATCTAAGCGTACTTCTGTTTTAATGACATGATCTGGTTGTTTAACATTTACATGGACTTGTTCATTGTTTTCTAACACTGCCCCGCCAAGCATACGTTGTAATTGATACGTATCATATGGAAACTGCTTGTCCGCACGTTTTACATCAATTTTGAATGAATCACCGTCTGCATAGGCTTTCGCAAATTTACTTGCTTGTTTTTTCACTACTTCTAAATCTTTTTCAAGCTTCATCACAGGACTGATGGACTTCACACCAAATACTTGGCTAATACGACGCATAATTTCTTCGATATCCGCTTCAGGTGTGACTTCAATATACATTCTGTCTCGGTTTGCTTTAACATGGTAGCCTTGAAGTGGCATTAAAGCCTGTTTGACATTTGAACGTAAACGGTTCACAAACATTTTTCGGTTCGCACCTTTAAGCGTTAGTTCACCATAACGCACTAAAATATGATCATAGATCATTTCTTTAACAACTCCTTCATTTCTTCATAAACAATTTTAAACGCTTCTTTAAATCCTTCAATGTCTGATTCAGTCGTTATTGCACCCATAGAAATACGAATACTGCCTTCAATTCTTGATTCACTGATCCCCATCGCTAGTAACACTTCATTTAAACGACTATGTTTTGATGAACATGCACTTGTTGTAGATAACATGATACCTTGTTTTGAGAAAGCATTGACTAATACTTCCCCTTTCACGCCATCAAAGCCAACATTTAGAATATGTGGTGCACTTTGATGTGGTGAATTCACATGTACCCCTGGATACGCTTCAAAGAAGTTTCGTAAGTCTTCATTCCATTCAGTCAATCTTGAATTCAGTTGTTCTTGTTCGCTTACAGCATGTTTCAACGCTTTAACAATCGCAATATCTACCGGTAAATTAACTGTTCCGCTTCTTAAACCATATTCTTGGCCACCGCCATGAATCACAGGTTCAAGGTTATGAATATTACGTACTAATAATAATCCCTGTCCTTTTAAGCCATTAAACTTATGACCGCTAAAACTAACACTGTCTACACCATTAAAGTGTAAAGGAGTTTTTCCAATAGCTTGCACAGCATCCACATGAAAATGTGCTTTTGGATACGCTTCAAGTATTTCAGCAATCGCTTCAATCGGTTGAATTTGGCCAGTAATGTTATTAACGTGCATACATGTGACAAGACCAACATTCGGATTCATCAATGATTTTAAGTGTTCTAAATCAATGGTGCCTGCTTTTGTCACATTCACATAACGTAATTTAAACCCTTCTTCTTCTAAGTGACGCATCACTTCTAACACTGATGGATGTTCTAAAACAGAAACAATAATTTCATCAGCATAAGGTTTTCGGTTATAAGCAGCACCTTTTAATGCCATATTATTGGATTCTGTCGCACCACTTGTAAAAATAATATCGTATCTATCTTCTAAGTTCAGAATTTGGTTGATTTGTAGCTTCGCTTGTTTCAACAATTGTTCAGCTTGCAAACCTGCTTGGTGTGGACTATTCGGATTAAAATATAAATCTTGGTTGACTTTAACAAAGGTGTCTAACACATCTTGTGCAGGTTTTGTAGTCGCTGCATTATCTAAATAAATCACTTTTCGTCACTTCCACTTAATGAATTCTATCTTTTTGAGTCTTTTGTTCCAATTTTAATATTTTACCACAAATCAATGAATTCTCAATAAGCAAAAAGAGGCTCTATAATAAATTCGGTTGATGAGATAA
>NZ_KV837042.1:0-1258 GCF_001838465.1 Staphylococcus sp. HMSC061G12 | reverse complement strand
TTTAACCATTCTTTTTGACTAATATAAGCTTTTGTATCTTTAAAATATGATTTATTAACGGCCATCAAAACATGAAAATGCGGATTATAATCATCACGCTTTGAGTTATACGTTATCTCTAATTTTCTTACATAACCTTTAGTGATCGCATTTACTTTTTTGCGTTTAAACATCTTTTGAAAGGCATGATTATAATTCTTAATTTCACTTTCTAAATGCTCATCTGTAACGTTTGGTGTCGTAAGTGTCAAAAAGATAAATTGCTTATCTTCTTCTTGCTTAATATATTGCATCATTAACGATAATCCTAATGCATCTTTTCTTGCTTTACGCCACGCACATACCGGACAAAATCGATTCTTACAAGGATTCGATTTATATAATTTCTTTTTTTCAAATTTTTTATCCGTCACAAAAGACAAAAATGTATTACAATTTTTAACCAAATCCATTTGATTCTCCCCGATATGACGTTCAATAAAATTTTTAAATACTTGATTTCTTTGCTTTTTCTCAGTATACTTTTCCATACGATAATACACAAAAACAACTTAGTTTTCTCAAAAACTATGCATAAAAAAGTTGCTTTTTTCTCCTTTTCTATTTTTTTTGTTTGGATTAGACACCTAAAACGATACAATAGTATGCTAGAAAAATCAACTTTTTTTGTGCTTCAAACCAGTTATACCAATGAATTGAAAGGGTTATACATCGCCGGGAATAGTTACCCTTATTATCAAGACAAGAAGAAACTCGTTTTCAACTCGTTTCAAAAACCTTTCAAAAACCATCAATCCACAAAAATACCACGCGAATGACACTCAAAATACAAGACTACAATTAAAAAATACTTAGAATAAAATTAAATAAAATACGAAAATTAAAAGGAGTTAAAAATGCCTTATATTTATTTAATAATAGCCATAAGTACTGAAGTTATTGGAAGTGCATTTCTTAAATCTTCAGAAGGCTTTTCAAAATTTATACCATCCTTAGGAACAATAATTTCATTTGGAATTTGTTTCTATTTTTTAAGTAAAACAATGCAACACCTACCACTAAATATAACTTATGCAACTTGGGCGGGACTAGGTTTAGTCTTAACAACCGTAGTCTCAATAATTATTTTCAAAGAACAAATAAATCTAATAACTATAGTATCTATAGTTTTAATCATAGTCGGCGTAGTTTCGTTAAACATTTTCGGAACATCGCATTAATTGCTTTATTCCAATTGCTTTATTGACGTTGAGCCTCG
>NZ_KV837041.1:0-8109 GCF_001838465.1 Staphylococcus sp. HMSC061G12 | reverse complement strand
TTTTTATATATCAACCGAATTTGACAAAGAGCCTGAATTTCAATGCTGGTTTTTTTCATGCCTTCAATTACTGATGCTTTAATCGATGGAAAAAGTTATGTATGATACAAGGGTATTCGTTTATCCCCTAATCAGTCGGGGTATTTAAATGTTATATACTAATAAATGGAGGCCATTCAAATGGAGAAGAAACGATTAATTAGAACATTGTTAACGGTATTACCTATCATTCTTGTACCTTTAATTGTGGAAAGAAAACGCATCAAAGATCATCCTGATGTACAAAAATTGAATGATAAAACCGCAGGTTTAAGACAAAGTGTTTCTGACAAGTCTTCACAATTTGCGAGCGGTGTATCAGATAAATCTTCTAAAGCTGCGTCAGCGGTTTCTAATAAATCTTCTGACCTTAAACAATATGTAAGCGAGAAGAAACAAGAAATCGAAGAAAAACGCCAAGCTAAAAAAGAAGCGAAAGCCAATGACCCAGAACGCATCAAAGCTAAAGGTGACAAATTAGAAAAACAAAACGCTAAAGAAGCTGAAAAAATGGCGAAGAAATTAGAGAAAAACATTGAAAAACGCCATAAAAAAGAAGATAAAGATTCAGAAGCAACTCGTAAACGTCTCGTGAAAGAATTAAAAGACGCTCAGAAATACGAGAAAAAAGTCGGACTTGTACCAGGCGGTCAATCTGACAAACAACTTCACAATAAAGGTGAAGAACTTGAACAAGAAAATAAAGATGAAGCTTATGACATGAACCGTATTTTAGAAGATCGCATTGAACAACGTTTAAAAGCTGAAGAAGAAGCTAGACGTGCCAACGAAGAAGAACGCATCGCAGAGATTCAAAAACATGAAAATAAGCCGAATCTCTAAATGACACAAGTCATTATTGATGGTGATGCTTGTCCCGTTACAGATTCAATTATTCAATTGACTGAAGGGACAGGCATTTTTGTTGTGTTGGTACGTAGTTATGCACACTTTTCAATGCGAGATTATCCTGACCATGTTCGTGTCGTTTACGTCGATGATGGTCCTGATCAAGTGGATTATAAAATTGTTCAATTAGCCAAGCCAAATGACATTGTAGTCACACAAGATTATGGTTTAGCTAACCTATTGATTAATAAAATACAGTACGTGATGCATCATAATGGTATGCTATATAGTGATAAGAATATTAATTCCTTACTCGAACAACGTTATTTGAATGCACAAACCAGACGTCAAGGCGGACGTCATAAAGGTCCGAAAAAGTTCTCAGAAGAGACACGCAATCATTTTGAGCAAGCATTTAAACGTGTAATCAATCAGATTTCTTCTTAGGAGATGACTATTTATGAGTAAATTAAAACGTATTGCAGTATTTTGCGGCGCAAGCAGAGGGAAAGATAAAGTTTATATGGAGCAAGGCTATGCTTTAGGTAAATACATGGCAGAAAATGGTTATACTTTAGTCTACGGTGCCGGCTCTGTCGGTGTAATGGGCGCAATTTCTAATGGCGTCTTAGATAACGGTGGAGAAGCGATTGGTGTGATGCCGAAAAGCTTAGATGATAAAGAAATTACGAGCCAACGCTTAACAGATTTAGTGTTAGTAGATTCACTTCATGGTCGCAAAGCCAAAATGAGCGAATTAGCTGATGCATTTATCTTAGCTCCTGGCGGTGCTGGTTCACTTGAAGAGTTCTTTGAAACATATAGTTGGGCACAAATCGGTATCCACGATAAACCGATGGCAGTTTTTAATATCAACAATTTTTTCGAACCGCTTCAACAACTCATTGAATCTATGATTGAAGCTGGTTTCATTGATGATAAATATCGCGGCTTAGCTCCGCTTTATGATAACTTAGATGATTTATTCGACGGTTTAGAACACTATCGTTCTGTCGGTACACGTACTTATGATTAACACTTCTAAATTAAATAACATACTCTATGTTCATTCCAAACAAAAAGCGAGAAACGTCACCTTGAGTTTCTCGCTTTATTCATTCAGCTTTTTATAATATCTGACTTGTGTTTTTAATGGATGAGCTACTGACACATTTGGTAATTCATAGTCTTCTAAATATGTCATACCGATTTTTTCCATCACTCTTCTTGAAGCCATATTTGTTTTGGCTGTTAGACTATAAACTTCTTCGATACCTTTTTCTTTGGCATATTCAAGCACTGCTTTTGCCCCTTCTGTTGCGATACCATTGTCCCAAACCTCAGGTATCAAACGCCATCCAATTTCAAAGAAAGGCAGATCTTTAAATGGATACTGACTGCGTTTAGGGAGATAATTCAATCCGATAAAGCCAATCCATTCTCCGCTTTCTTTCAATTCTACCGCAAATAAACCAATGCCTGATTGTTTCAGTTGTTTCTGCATCGCCTGCATATCCAATTCAGAACGGCGATAGCTTAATATACTTGGGAAGAATCTGCGAACTTGTCGATTCGCATTCATTTTTTGAAATGGCAATAAATCTTTATCTTCCCAATCTCTTAACTTTAAACGTTGTGTTTCCAAATATACACTCATTTGATTCCACCTCGTACACCCATTCAATCTCTTGTGCTCTATCTAAAAAATCGATATACAAAAAAGCACTTTAGTAAAGTGTTCTCTAATCATGATAGTAATGCAAAGCGATATGACTTCACTTATAAGCGCCTTTTTGTATACTTTATAAGATTGTCGAAATTACTTATAGTTGCGATTATGCTTGAGGAAATTCAGAACGCGTATTATAACTGATTAATTGAACAGTTACAGGCACTTCTTGTAAACGATCACGTTCGCTTTTAGGTGCTGTAAATACTACGTCAACAAAATCGCCTAAATGACTTAATTTATAAGTTGCTTCAAATGTATCTGTATCTGATTCAAAATTAGGCTTTTGCGCAACTCTGCGTCTTACTTGTGCTGAAGGCGCATCATGTTGGTAGCCTGTAATTTTTTCGATGGCTTTGCCGACTTCTCTTAAAGTCATCTTATTACCTTCTAATTCAAAAAATTGTTGTTCGTACATGATTCAATCGACTCCTTTAGTTCGTTTATCCATTACCTATTTAATACCCTTCTGACTTTTCAAACAAACGCTTAAGATGGTTTGTTTTCCTTCTTGTCAGAATGCGGTGTGTGTGATTTTTGATCCCTTTCTTTTGTTGTGTTAGATGACGCTTTTGTTGCTTTTTCCTTTTTATCTTTAGCTTCTTGTTCTTTTTTAGCTTTGTCTTCTGCTTCAGATTGTTGTTTTGCTCTTTCTGTCGCAACTTTATCTTTCACTTCATCTTCTAACTTATCTACACGTTCTTTCACTGATTTTTGTTCTTTTTCCAACTTCTCTTTTTTATCTTTCAACTGTTTATTTTCTTTCTCTAGTTGTTTGATATCATTCTCAAGCGCTGTCTTCTCGTCACTTTTACCGCAAGCACTTAACATTAAAGTTGAAGCTAACAGCACCATCATCACTTTTTTCATGTATCTTTAACTCCTTTTACCATGAATCCAACGCCTATGTAACGTCAATTTGCTATGTATATTTTACCATGTATCCGGCTTCGCTCATAGTTTCCACGCATACACTAAAAAAAGAAAGCGAGATATTGCTTCAATCATTGATTTATGCGCGCAATTTAGTCATAATATGCTTGATTGTATAATATGAATCGGAGGGCAAAAGCAATGGCTAAATCTACAGAACAATTGATGCGCGAAAATAACGTAAAAGCGTTGCATCTTAATAATACAGACCGCGAAATTTTCGAAAGCTATATGACTTATATTCGTGCTGATTTACGCGTCAACCCTCATGATTCTGAATTAATGTTGAATCGTATTTTAAAAGAACTGCTAAAATCAGAAAACCAGGGTATGTTAGCCATGGATTTCTTTGATCATAATCCTCGTGCGCATGCGAAAGAAACGATTAAAAAACTAAAAAACGAAACGGTACAAAATATTTTCAAATATATTTGGCATCACATTTTGTTTTTACTTGGTATTTTTGCGTTCTTCAAAGGATTTATAGGCTTCTTCATAGGTGAAAAACCTATCTATTATTTCACATTCCCAATCATCGTATTAATGGGATTATTTATCATCTTTTTATTCGTATGGTGGATTTTTAAAACGGTACAAATACAAGCTTTCAATAAGTCTAACTGGGTTTGGCTTTTAACTTATGCGGTTATTTTCGGCTTAATTGCGCTGTTATTTTATGTCTTATATATCCCGCAATCTTATCTTACATTTGGTCCGTCCATTCATATTGGTAATTGGACATTTATTATTGTCTCATTCATCATCACGCCAATTGCGTTTTATGTCGACCATCATTTTGTGAAGAAAAACAGCAATACTTATTTATGATAAATTAAAAAACAGCCTCAAAAGCAGGATTATCTTTGCTTTTGAGGCTGTTAGTGTTTGCACTATTTCTCAATAATTTAGTTAATTAAAATTGCTAAGAAGAACCAAATGACCATAATGATCATGACCATGGCTTGAGCTGCAGTGCTTGCTAAAAAGCCGACAACTGAACCAAAACTGGCTTTAAGTGCAGTCATTGGGTCACGTCTTAATACCATTTCTACAATAAACACTGCGATTAACGGAACTAAAATAATACCGAATGGTGGGAAAACAAAACAACCGACAATCACACCGATTAAAGCTGTGATTTCCCCTGCTTTAGAACCGCCAAAGCGTCTAGTGAAGTATTGGCTCATCATCAAATCAGCCACAAAAATAAAGATTGTTAAAATAATCATTGAGATATAAAAGACCCAAGATAATTTTCCGTTATGAAAACCGATTTGATAAATTAAAAATCCAATCCACATCATTGGCATTGATGGGATAACAGGTTTAATCAAACCAATAAATGCGGTAACGAAACACGCAATAATCAATAGCCATAAAATTGTTGCTAGCATGGTAAACCTCTTTCTTATTCAATAAATTTCTGCTCTTTCGTAAAGAAGATTAAAATCATTCCTAATGCTAAAGAAGCAGCGGATACATAGAATACATTCCCTAATCCTACGATTTGACTCATCACACCGCCAAGTAAATTCCCACATAATTGACCTATTACAAGCGCATTCGCAAAGAGTGTTGAAGAATAACCCGGGAAATCAGGCAGGATGTCTTGGAAGTAACTGATACCAATCCCTAATAATACCGCTAAAAACATTGCTAAAAAGACTTGCCCAAGCATCATCATATAAATGTTATCAAACACTCCGATACTGAAGAAGAAGAGTGCACCAAACAATGCGCCGAATATCAATAAGGTTCTTGTTTCAAGTTTCGCAGACAAAACACCTAGGATAATCATAAATGGCACTTCTAAGCCTGCACACAAGCTCGCAAGCACTCCGACATAGTCTTCACTCTCATGAAGATAATTCGTCACAAATAGAGGCATATTAAGTGTGTACATCCACTGTCCAATATGGAGTAAGATAAATGCAACAAATGGTACGATTAATTTCTTGTGTGTCAACATACTTGGGGCTTTACGCTCGATATGTGTACCTTCTTCAATTGGGCGATTCGTTTTCACTTCTTTAAAGAAGAAGACTTGAAGTAACAGTGTAAATAATAAAATAACTACTGTACCGCCGAACAAACCGGCATAGCCCATACTTTTATTTAACAAAGCTCCGATTAACGGACCAAATAAGAACCCGAACGAGAACATAGAACGTAATACTGTATTAGCAAATTTTGCACGACCGCGTGAAGAGGATGCATTAATAGATTCACGAGCTGAAGCATAAAGTTGAGGCATTGCAGGTGCGAACAAACCTTGGAACAAAGCATATAACGCAATATACAGCCAGATTGTATGAACATAGAAGTAAATACCGAAACTCATTGCGCCCATAAACAGCGCACCGATAATTAAGACTTTACGGTTTACGTTCCCTCTGTCAGAAAAACGTGCCACAATGGTATTAACAGTAAACTGACTGATTGCGGCTAGTGCTAATAAGACACCGAACTGAGTAGTTGTCATACCAAGTTCATTTGTCGCAAATAAAACAAGATAAGGAATCGTAATCGCAATCCCCATACCGACCAGCATCATATTAACTACGAATAATTTATAATTTTTAATGTGCAGTAACGCTGCAAACATAGTCTAACCTCTCTTAAAACTTATTTAGATAACCTCTAGTTTAATCAATTTTCTTACCTTTTGGAATAGATGTACAAAGATTTCCATTAAAACAGCATATAATTTCAAAAAGCAGCTTTTCTATATAGAAATCTTCACACAAGAGAAAAAGACACCCTAGCTAGGATGTCTTATTTACACATCAGTTAATTCTGAGGAGCTTTCGCAATATCATTTACGACTAATTCTACAAATGATTCCACTTGTGGCAATTGCAACATACTAGAATCGTAACTTAGATAGGTTGAACGCACTAATGGATGTGTTTCTATATCAACTTGCTCAAAGTCAAAGCGTTCTGTGTCTAAATCTTTTACCATAATTTCTGGTAATACAGTTACACCTACACCGCCGACTAACATTTCTTTACAAGTCGCAACTTGGTCTACGGATATCATCGCATGATAATCACGTCCTAAATTACGACCATACCATTCTTTAATCTGGTTAATATAAATCGGATCAGCTTGAAACTCAATAAACGGCAGTTCTGGTGCTTTATCTCTTTGACCCTTAGGATAAATAAAATAATGTTTATCATTAAACAAATGCTGATTGTTCAAATTCAAAATCTTGCTTCCACGGATAATCATCACGTGATAATCACGATGATGCGCTTTTATATGCTCAGTAGAACCTACTTTTACTTGAATTTCAACATTGGGGTATTGATCGTTATAATGACTAAGTATTTGGGGTAATAAAGTTTGGCCGATTAAAGAAGAGCACCCTATAGAGATAGTGCCATTTACTTCGCCCATATGTGCTTGCATCTTATCAAAAAATAAACGCTCGCGCTTCAACATGTCGCGCGCATGTTCAATAACCATCGCACCTTCAGTTGTAGTGATCAACTGCTTCTTAGTACGAATAAAAATATCAACGCCGAAGGCACTTTCTATGGCCTTTAATCGTTGTGTTACAGCAGGTTGAGAAATATAAAGAATTTCAGCTGCTTTACGCAATGTACGTGTTTCATCTAACGTGATTAACAAACGGTAATCCTCAATCTTCACGTTTTATCCTCCTACTTCCTTCAATCCTTTTCTACTATGAAATAAAAACCATGCGGCAGTCTTATGACAGCGACAGCATGGTACCTTTCATACAAACACTCTTTCACACTGTGTGCTGGGTTCTCCTGACTGTTATCCTCGGTGATGATGCGTCGTATGTTTATCGTTTAAATACTTATGTTTAATCTTATTATAGCAATACATGATATTTTCTTGCATACTTGGAAAATCATGATCAATCTTCATCATTAACTGATGTGCAATGATGTATGCTTCGTGATATTGTTTCTTCGAAATTTGTTTTGTTTCTAATGCTCGTAATAAATCATCCTCGTCAACCAACTCATATTCTCCATTAGGTAATACAATAACATCTAAGCATAAATCTACTGTGCGTGCTTTACCTTTTTGCGTGATATTTTTAATATTGATATCGAAATAATATTCAAGTGGGTTGCCTTTTTCATCTAGCATCACTGTTATACTGTAACGTTTCTTATCCGGTACAATTTGAAGCCATTGATAGTTATCATCTGCGACTATCATGGTTTTACCGACGACAGAAACTTTTAAAGGTTCCTTTACTTTCTTCATTGTGATTAAGCCAATGATTCCTTTGAATTTATTATTATTCACCTTAACTTCAGTATAATCTCTTTCAATCAGACGACGCCAGTGACGTTTGTCGATGTATTTTACTTTCACTGTCACCAACTCCTTGACATTATTATATAAAACTGTCACATACATGTCACTCAATGTTTGATATTATCAAAAGTATTACACAAATTAAAAGCTCTTTTTACAAGTTGTACACATAACAATGGAGTCCTGTAAGTAAAACAGAAATAGCTTACAACAATAGAAAGGGGCTGGGACATAAATACAGTCCAAAATAA
>NZ_KV837040.1:0-3658 GCF_001838465.1 Staphylococcus sp. HMSC061G12 | reverse complement strand
TACAATTACAGCTATAACAGCTGGAATAACTAGTTGAATATCAAATGTATTCCACGCATTTCCAACTAGCATTCCTAACATTTTTTCTATTGGATCAGAGTCTACAGAAGAAAACATTTGACCATCTGATAATCCAGAAGGGAATTCTCCAATTTTTTTAGAAGTATTAGTAAGAAAACTAGAAATCATTGTAGCTGCCCACAAAAATAATGGTAATAGAATAGTTCCAATAATGGTCATCCTAATGACTTTACCTTTAGTTATTAATAATAAAGCTGGTACTAAAACTGTTAATAAAATACCACCTAACGGTAAAACGTTATTTCCAGGTAAAAACATGGCAATAAATAATAATATAGGTGCTAATATGTTCACAACTGCCCACAGTTCAGCACTTGAAGCAAGGATCGGCCAATCAATACCGATGAACAACTTACGTCCTCTTAATTTTGAACTCATAATAGAACTGATTCTGTTTGATAGTGGCTCAATAGCTGGCCCAAACCATCCGCCAATATAAGCGAATAGCTCTAGAACAACCCCTGTGGTGAAACCTAGAGTGAGAACATCTTTTAAAGATTGTTGTCCTAAAACACCAATGAATGCTCCCAAGTAAACGCCTATAGCGAATTTACTTCCCCAAAATCCAATTTTCTTATTTAAAGTTTCAGCATTAAAATCAAATTTATCAATAAAAGGTAAAAACTTAGTGATAAATATATCTATGACAAAAACAAAAGGTGCAATTAAAAGACTGGGATGTGCTGTAGTTGTAACATTATTCTCGTCATAGTTTAAAACCTTATTAATCGAAGGTTTAAGAACGTCTGAATTCTTTAACATTAAAGTGTAAATCATAATGACAAATAGCGATGTAATTATCATGTTATGAGCATAGTACTCAACTAATAATCCAATAATAGATATATTCCAAATATTGAATAAATCAACATTTAAAGTTTTAGTTTTGTTTGTAAATAGCAATAATAAATTAACTATTGTACAGATGAAAGCAAAATATAAAGTATAAATAGAACCCCATGTGATAACAGCCATCGGCGCCCAACCTAAATCTGTTATATGTAAATCAACGCCTGTTGATTTAACGAAATCTTGTAAGGCGGGTCCTAATGCTTCAGTCAAAAGAGATATTGCAGCCGTCATACCGGTTAGTGCAATAGCCATCCGTATGCCACTTTCTAAAGATTTAGAAAATTTAACTCCAAATCCTAATGAAAGTAAAGTTATAATAACAAACATTATAGCGGGACCGCCTAAACTGATAAACCATTGAAATAAGATATTTATTTGTGACAATATTTTACCCTCCTTGTAATCGGTTACAAAAGAGGTATAGGTTTATAATAAAACAGAAATGCTTTATTTTCAATGCTATTTGACAAAAAAATTAGAGAGCATTATAATTAATGTAATCGGTTACAAGAGGTGTATTTATGGCTACAATTAAAGATGTTGCAAAAATGGCTAATGTTTCCACGGCTACTGTTTCTAGAATTATAAACAATAAACCGGGCGCAAATATTGAAACTGAAAAAAGAGTGAGAGATGCTATAAATTTGTTGAATTATGAACCAAATAACATTGCGAGGTCTTTATCGAATAAAACTTCAAATTTAATCGCTTTAATCATCCCTAACTTAAACAACCCATATTTTTCAGATTTAGTAAATATTATTGAAACAGCAGCTAACAAACATGGTTACAAATTATATCTATGTAACAGTAATGATAATGAAGATAATATAGCGTATTTTCTGAAAAGCATTATAGATAATTATATACAAACAGTTATTATCAATTCTTTAGCAATAACAGAAAAAGATATAAAGTATTTAGAAAAACATGATATAAATGTTATCACGATTGATAGAACGAATGTAGATAACCAACCTAATACAATTTCAGTTGATCATTTTAGAGGAAGCTACATTGCTACAGAACATTTAATCAAAAACTGTGAATGTGAAAATATATTATTTATGTCGGGTGAAATAACAGAAAAATCTTCTGCTAGTCGTTTTAAGGGATATCAAAGTGCTATGCAAGAATATTTGTTAAGTCACCAAGTCCAATTGTTAGAAGGGAATTTCACTTATAAATCAGGATTTGATTTGGCTTATAACACTTTAAACCAAAAAAATGATGTTCATGGGATTGTATGTGCTAATGACGCTATGGCAATAGGGGCAATTAGTGCTTGTCACAAACTAGGTATTGAGATACCTAATCAAATTCAAATTATTGGATATGATAATTGTGATTTATCTCAATATTCTACTCCTAGCTTGACTACAATTAATCAATTAGATAGCAAAATTGGAGAAATAATAATGAATTCAATTAAAGAAAATAAAACAATACAATTTGAATATACTCCTGAAATTGTTATTAGAGATTCTACAAAAGCATAAATAAAAATAGGGGGAGAAATAATGACTGAAGAAATTATAATAATGGGAAGTATTAACCAAGATGTATTTATTACTACAAATGAATTCCCTAACTATGGAGATACTGTATGGGTGAATTCAATTAGTAACCAACCAGGGGGAAAAGGAGCAAACCAGGCTATTGCTCTATCTAGGATTGGGAGTAAGGTGAAATTCATAGGGGCAATCGGAAACGATGATCATGGTAAAAACATGTTGAATAATTTGAAAAATAATAACATTGATATATCTAACATTCAAATTATAGAAGGTACAAATACAGGAACTTTTATCGTTGTTCTTGATGAAAATGGGCAGAATACTATGCTAGGAACACTAGGAGCAAACAGTAAAATGGGACTAAATAACATAACAAAAGTTTTTAGTTCAACAACGTCAAAATACTTTTTATTGCAACTTGAAACTAGTAAAGAGTCTATACTACATGCTTTAAAATTAGCGAAAAAGAAAGGCATTACTGTCGTTTTAGATCCTGCTCCTGCAGATGGTTATGACGAATACTATTTAAGTTATGCTGATATAATTACTCCTAACCAACAAGAGGCAGAGAAAATATCAGGCATTAAAATTGAAGATGAGCAATCAGCTTTAACCGCAGCTCAAATTATTAGCGAAAAAGGCGTTAAGACAGTTATTGTTAAATTAGGTGAACAAGGGTCACTAATTTATGATAATGGTAATACTAACTTTGTCCCTGCTTATAAAGTCAAAGCAATTAACACCGTTGGAGCTGGAGACGTTTTTGCAGCAGCTTTAACTTCTCATTTAAATAAAAGTAATTCATTAGTAGACTCTGTTAAGTTTGCAACAGCTGCTTCAGCAATAAAGGTTAGTGAAAAAGAAACACAAAAAGCAATACCTACTGAAGAAGAAATTAATTATTTTATAGAACAGCATAATCACTAATTTATAATCTCGATTATTTAGATATATTTTAAATCTAAACTTAATGTATCATAAAAAAATAAATTATTTAAATACATGTTGAGATACATAAATATAAATTAAACGAAGTGCTGTATTTTATAAGTACACCCTAATCATACAAACAGTGTTGTTGATTTTATAGCAACTGTTACTTTACTTGATATATGAGAATGATTTTACCTAGTAAATGAGAAAAGCAATGTCCTATATTAAAGTACATTGCTTTCAGACCGTAGACAAACTACCGTTATAACTTGAAA